>NZ_MKJW01000074.1:0-66182 GCF_001942375.1 Kocuria sp. CNJ-770 | reverse complement strand
CTGGGCCACGGTCCAGGCCTCGTGGCCGATGTGCAGGACCACGCCGTCCGGGTGGGCGTAGGACCCGTCCGGGTGGTGACGACCTCCCACGTCTCGAGCAGGGCCACCGGCGACGGACCGGCGA
The DNA here is from genome assembly GCF_001942375.1 of Kocuria sp. CNJ-770. Lineage (NCBI taxonomy): Bacteria > Bacillati > Actinomycetota > Actinomycetes > Micrococcales > Micrococcaceae > Kocuria > Kocuria sp. CNJ-770. The sequence goes on along the minus strand of NZ_MKJW01000074.1, from coordinate 66,058 downwards.
GGGACCGGGCGGGCAGCTCCCGCGAGTTGGTGACCGTCTCGGGATCGGTCACCTCCTGAGCGGTGGCCCAGGGGGGACGGGGGACGAGAGTGGTGTTCTCGTGCATGGGGGTGCCTTCCGGGGGAGTGGGGTGTACCCATGTTCCTGCATGCGGGCACGGAACCCGGCGAGCGGGCCGCGTGTGTCGCGCCGCGGGGCGAGGAGTGGACGTACGTCGACCCGGCCCGGACCTTCGTCGCGCGAGCGGGACGCCCGCTACGGCCCGTCGAGCTGCTCGGAGGGGGTGGGCACCGACTCGGGGCCCGGCTGGTCCGGGGCCGGTGCCTCCGATCCGACCTGCGCCTCGCCCGGGGCGCCCTCCGGCGTGGGGGTGGTGGTCACGGGCGGCGGCGGGCTGAAGGTGCTCGTGGGGGAGGTCTCGGAGGACGTCGCGGGGGCGGTCGTCCCGTCCTCCTGCGCGTCGTCGCAGCCGGTCAGCGCGAGGGCGAGCAGTGCCGCGGCGGGGATGATCCGGCGCATTCGGGTGGTCCTCTCGGTCGGTGACTCCTCCACGGTATCCGGACCGGACCCGATCCGCGGGGACCCGGACGCCCGGGCCGCCGGATCAGCGCAGGCCGATGGAGTCGAGGGCCTCCTGCGCCTCCGCCCGGAGGTTGTCCGGCAGCGGGGCGCTCTGCACGGCCTCCGCCGCCGCCCGCTGGCCCTCCTCGCTGACCACGTAGTGGCCGAACGCCCGGGCCAGCTCGAGCACCTCCGGGTCCGTGTAGCTCGTGCAGTAGACGTGGTAGGACACCAGCACCACCGGGTACGCGCCGGCAGCGTCCGGCTCGCGGTCCAGCTCGAGGGCGATGTCGTGCGGGCCGGTGCCCTCCACGCGGGAGGCCTCGCCGACCGCGGTGCCGGCCGCCTCCCCGGACACGGCCACGTACTCGGAGCCCACCTTCACCCGGGCCTTGCCGAGGGACTCGTCCACGAGCGAGTCGTCCGCGTAGGTCACGGCGCCCTCGGTCCCGGCGGTGAGGCTCACCACCCCGGCGTTGCCCTGGGACCGCTCGGTGGGCAGGCTGCCCGGCCAGCTCCCGTCCTCCTCGTCCGGCCACGCCTCCGGGGCCACCGAGTGCAGGTAGTCGGTGAAGTTCTCCGTGGTGCCGGAGTCGTCGGCGCGCGCGATCGGGGTGATCGGCAGGTCCGGCAGGTCGACGCCCTCGTTCTGGGCGGCGATGGCCGGGTCGTCCCAGCGGGTGATCTCGCCGCGGAAGATGCCGGCGATGGTCGTGGCGTCCAGGTTCAGCTCCTGGATGCCGGGCAGATTGAAGGCGACGCTGATGGGGGAGATGTACACCGGGATGTTGATCGCCCCGTCCGGGCCGCAGAACTGCCGGACCTCGGCCTGCTCGTCCTCGTCCAGATAGGCGTCCGAGCCGGCGAAGTCCGTGCCGCCGCCCACCAGCGCGCTGCGCCCGGCGCCGGAACCGGCCGAGAGGTACTGCACCTGCGCGTCCGGGTGCCTCGACTCGAACCCGCTGCGCCACGTGAGCATGGCCGCGTTCTGCGCCGAGGAGCCGACTCCGGTGAGGATCCCGGACAGGTCGGATCCGCCCTGCTCCGCGGCCCGGCGCTGCTCCTCCCCGAGGGGGTAGTCGGAGCCGCACCCGGCCAGCGCCGTCAGCGCCAGGGCCGTCACCGCACCGGTCCGGAGCAGTCGGACGGTCCTGGTCCGTCGGCGCGGGCGCGAAGCGTTGAGCATGGAGAGATCTCCTCGGAAGCGGTGGAGCGGTGCGGCAGCCGCGGGTGCGCGGGCCCGGCCGTCCAGCTTACTCGGAGACGGACGGCGTCGCCGGGCGAGTGCGGGCCGGGGTGCCCGTCCCGTCTCCTAGGGTGGGTCCCATGGAGAAGCTGTCCGGGTCCTGGCGCCGGGTGTTCAACAAGTTCTGGTTCGTCCCCGCCGTGTGCGTGGTGGCCGCCGTCGTGCTGGCGCAGTCCGTGGTGGCCGTGGACCGGTGGCTGCCCGAGACCCTGGACTCGCCCTGGATCTCGTGGCTCTACGCGGTGGGCATCGACGGGTCCCGGGGGATGCTCTCGGCCATCGGCGGGTCGATGCTCGCGGTGGCCGCGACCGCGTTCTCGATCACCATCTCGGTGGTCGCCACGGCGAGCTCCACGTACGGGCCGCGGCTGGTGCGCAACTTCATGGCGGACCGCGGCAACCAGGTGGTGCTGGGCGTGCTGGTCTCCACCTTCATCTACGCCCTGCTGGTGCTGCGCACGATCCGCTCCGCCTCCGACGACCTGGCGCAGCCGTTCGTCCCGCACCTGGCCGTCAACCTGGCCGTCCTGCTGGCCGTGGCGGACGTGGCCCTGGTCGTGTACTTCATCCACCACATCGCCGACTCCGTCCAGGTGGACACCCTGGTCCACGGGGTGCGCCGGCGCCTGCTGGCCGTGATCGAGCGGTGGCACCCGGAGGAGCCGCCCGAGGAGCTGATCCGGACCGCCGGGGGCCGGTCCGGTGGGGGACGGGTCCGCGCGGACGCCGTCGGCTACCTCGTCAGCGTGAACTTCGAGCGGCTGCGCTCCCACGCCGACGAGCAGGACGTCTTCGTGGAGCTCGTTCCCCGGGTGGGCGACCACGTCCTGCCCGAGGAGCCCCTGTTCCGGGTCCGGCCCGAGCACCGGGCGGAGGAGCTGGCGGAGCGGCTGCGGCACTGCGTGGTGCTCGGCGACTCCCGCTCGGCGGACCAGGACGTGCGGTTCGCGGAGCAGCAGGTCGTCGAGCTGGCGGTGCGGGCGCTGTCGCCGAGCACCAACGACCCCTACACCGCGGTCAACGCCATCGAGGAGGTCGCGGCCGGCATCGTCACGGCCGTCTCCCGCCCGCTGCCCGGCAACACGGTGGTCGTGGACGGGGTGCACCGCCTCCGCTACGGGGTGGTGGGCCTCGACGAGATCGTGGACATGCCCTTCGACCAGATCCGCCCGCACGCGACCGGGCACGTCAGCGTCCTGCTGGCCCTCGTGGACCTCGCCGCCCGGATCGGGTCCGCGACCGTGCACCCCTCGGTGGAGCGGCAGGTGCACGAGCACGTCGACGTGCTGCTCGGTCAGTTCCGGGACAGCGGCCCGAACCCGCGGGACCTCGCCCGCGTGGAGCACCACGTGGCGGCCCGGCTGGGCGGCTGAGCCGGGCCGGGAGCCCTACCGGCGGCGCAGCCGCGGCACGCGGCGCAGGAGCAGGGCCACGACCACGGAGGTGGCGCCCAGCAGGGCGGCGCCGATCCCGGCGGACAGGTGCACCCCCGCCTCGAAGGCCGCCACCGCCGAGGCGAACAGCTGGTCGGCCGTGGCCGGGTCCAGGGCTCCCGCGACGTCGACCGCCCCGCCCAGGGTCTCCGCCGCGGTGGCGGCCTGGTCCGGGGCGAGGTCCGGCGGCGGCACCACCCGGTGGGCGTAGGTGGCCGTGACGGCCGTGCCCAGCACGGCCACGCCCAGTCCCGCCCCGAGCTCGTAGGCGGTCTCGGAGATCGCCGAGGCCGCGCCGGCCTGTTCAGGAGCGACCTCGGAGAGGATCAGGTCCCCCGCGATCGTCTGGGCCGCCCCGGACCCCAGCCCGATCACCATCAGGGCCACGACGAGGACCGTCCCGCCGGAGAGGTCCCCGAGCAGCACCAGCAGGAATCCGGCGGCCATCACGAGCAGGCCGCCGCCGAGCACGAGCGCCGGGCGGACGAAGCCGACCACGTGCACCGCCAGCAGCCCCGAGACGATGGTCACGGCCGCCCCCGGCAGCAGGGCCAGGCCCGCCCGCATGGGCGGGACGCCCTCCACCAGCTGCAGGTACTGGGAGACGAAGAAGAGGAAGCCGATGAAGGTCGTCGAGGCCACCAGGTTGTTGAGCAGCCCGCCGGTGAACGGCGCGTGGCGGAACAGGCGCAGGTCGAGCATCGGCACCGGACGGCGCAGCTGACGGCGCACGAACAGGGCGCCCGCGGCGGCGGCCAGCAGGACCGCCGCGGCCACGGCCGGGGAGGGCCCGTGCGCGCCGAGGTCCTTGAGACCGTGGACCAGGGCGACCATCGCCGTCATGATCAGCGCCGCGCTGGGCACGTCCACCGGCCCCGGGGCCGGGTTGCGGGACTCCGGCACCAGGACCGGGGCCAGGACCAGCAGGGGCAGCAGCACCGGCACGGCGATGAGGAAGACGGAGCCCCAGCGGAAGTGCTCCAGCAGGAACCCGCCCAGCACGGGGCCGAGGGCCCCGCCCGCGGAGAACCCCGTGGCCCAGACCGCGATGGCGGTCCGCCGCTGGGTGGGGTCGTGGAAGATGTTGCGCAGCAGGGACAGGGTGGCCGGCATCAGCATGGACCCGAAGAGCCCCAGCAGCGCGCGGGCCGCCACGAGCGCCCCTCCGGTGGGCGCGAACGCGGCCAGCGCCGACACCACCGCGAACCCGGTGCTCCCCACCAGCAGCAGCCGGCGGCGCCCCACCCGGTCCCCGAGCGACCCCATCGGCACGAGCAGCCCGGCCAGCACCAGCGGGTAGGCGTCCACCATCCACAGCAGCTGGGTGCCGGTGGGGCGCAGCTCCCGCGAGATCTCGGGCAGCGCGAAGTTCAGCACCGTGTTGTCCACGGAGATCAGCAGGACCGGCAGCATCAGCACCACGAGGGCGGCCCACTCCCGGGCGCCGGCGCGGGCGGGAGCTGCGGTGGCCGGGAACGGCATGGCGGGGCGGGCCTCCTTCCGGGGCGACGGGTGTGGGCACCATCCTCGCAGAGCTCTCCCGGCGGGAGCGCCGCACTAGACTGCTCGGGAAGGCCGGCCGGACGAGCCCGCCCGGCCCGCAGCGACGGAGAGAGGTCCCCGATGGTCGAGCCGGTTCCCACGAGCGCGATGTCCGACGCCGCCCCAGGTGTCTCCGAGCAGTACCAGGCGGTCCGGGACCGTGTGCTGGAGCTGCGCGAGGACTACGACCGGGCCCGGGAGGAGTTCCGCTGGCCGCGGATGGAGCACTTCAACTTCGCCCTGGACTGGTTCGACCACGTGGCCCGGGGCCCCGGGCGGGGGAGCCGGGACGCCCTGTGGATCGTGGCCGCCGACGGCTCGGAGCAGCGGCGCACCTTCGCCGAGCTCGCCGAGTCCTCGGCCCGCACCGCGAACTGGCTCCGGGGCCTGGGGGTCCGCCGCGGCGATCGCGTCCTGCTGATGCTGGGCAACCAGCTGGAGCTTTGGGAGACCCAGCTCGCGGGGATGAAGCTGGGGGCGCCGCTGATCCCGACGGCCGTCATGATGCCGTCCGCGGACCTGCAGGACCGGGTCCGGCGGGGCCGGGTCTCCTGGGTCGTGACGGACGCCGCCAACGCCCCGAAGTTCGCCGAGGTGGACGGGGACTACGGTCTCGTCGTCGTGGGCGGGGACGCGGAGGTGGAGGCGGTGCGGGGGCAGCTTCCCGGGCGGGAGGTGCGCCGCTACGCCGACTCCGCCGGCGCGGACGCCGTGTTCGTCCCCGAGGGGGTCACGCGCTCCCGGGACCCGCTGCTGCTGTACTTCACCTCCGGGACCACGTCGCAGGCCAAGCTCGTGGAGCACACCCACTACTCGTACTCGTTCGGGCACCTCTCCACCGTCTACTGGATGGGCCTGCGCCCCGGGGACGTGCACCTGAACATCGCCTCGCCCGGGTGGGGCAAGCACTCGTGGTCGAACTTCTTCGCCCCGTGGATCGCGGAGGCCACCGTGTTCATCCTCAACCAGGACCGCTTCGACGCGGTGGGACTGATGGAGCAGATGGGCCGCGCGGGCGTCACCAGCTTCTGCGCCCCGCCCACCGTGTGGCGGATGCTCATCCAGGCCGATCTGCACCGCGTCCAGGACCCGCCCGTGTCCGCGGTCTCCGCCGGGGAGCCGCTGAACCCCGAGGTGATCCGCCGGGTGCAGGAGGCGTGGGGCGTGACGATCCGCGACGGCTACGGCCAGACGGAGACCACGCTGCAGATCGCCAACACCCCCGGCCAGCCGGTGGTGCCCGGCGCCATGGGCAGGCCGCTGCCGGGCTTCGTCGTCGAGCTCCTGGACCCGCGCACGGGCGCGCCCGCCGAGGAGGGCGAGATCTGCCTGAAGGTCGACGACGATCCCCCCGGGATCATGGCCGGCTACATCGACGAGCCCGAGCGCACCGCCGAGGTCGTCCAGGACGGCTGGTACCACACCCGGGACATCGCCCGCCGCGACGAGCACGGGGTCTACACGTACGTGGGGCGCACCGACGACGTCTTCAAGGCCTCGGACTACCGGATCTCCCCGTTCGAGCTGGAGTCGGTGCTCATCGAGCACCCCGCGGTCGCGGAGGCTGCCGTGGTCCCGGCCCCGGACCCCGTCCGGCACGCCGTGCCGAAGGCCTACCTGGTGCTCGCCGCCGGGGCGGAGCCCACCCGGGAGCTCGCGGGGGAGATCCTCCGCTTCGCCCGGGAGAACCTCGCCCCCTACAAGCGGGTGCGCAGGGTCGAGTTCACCGACCTGCCGAAGACGATCTCGGGCAAGATCCGCCGCGTGGTGCTGCGCGAGCGCGAGCAGGCCGCGGACCGCCCGGCGGCCGGCACACCGGCGGCGCCTCCCGCCGACGGCCTGGGCATCGAGTACACCGAGGCGGACTTCCCGGGGCTGCGCGGCTGAGCGGGAGCGCGCCCGGTGCCTCCGGCAGGGGCCCCGGGCGCGCAACGTGACGTCACGCCGTGCCCGGGACCGGTGCCGCACGGGGGCGTGGCAGGGCCGGTCTGTCCCCACTTCGTGCCACGTTTGCCGATTCAAATGAATGGAGTCGGCGTCCCGGGGTCCGGAAAACGCCGATGTGGCAAGCACAAACACATGCGAAAACGTCGATGTCCACCGTTCTGCATATGACGTCGGCCGCCGTGACAGGTCATGGAAACCCTGCCACCATGGAGTCAATTGGTTCACCCGATGGGGCAGAACCAACTGATCCGTCGGGGGGCGGATCGACCGCGGTTCATCGGGGGATGGGCCGCCCGCACACAGGCATCGGGGGGTGCCGGTGCGACCGGTTCATCGGGGGGTGAACCGACACGGGAGCACCGCTGGGGGGCGGTACTCCCACCAGGCGAGTCTCTGCTCGCCACCGGCCGACAGGCCGGACGATGCGCCCGTTGCGGGGGCCATCCGTTCCGACGGATGGGCAACGGGCGCATCGCTCTGTCCGGGCCCGGCCGGTGGCGCCGGGCGGTGCCGTGCGGTGCGCCGTGCTGCACCGCCCGGTGACCGCCGCGCCACGGCGTCGGTGGACCCTGGAAGACTGGGTCCCATGACGACTTCCCCGGCTTCCGACACAGCCCAGGCCACTGCCCAGGACTCCGCCCAGGACACCGCCCTGCGCGAGGACGCGCTGAGGCTGCTGCGTGCGCTCACCGGCCGGGCTGACGCCGCCTTCCACCCCGGCCAGTTCGAGGCGATCGAGGCCCTCGTGGGGCACGGCCGGCGCGCCCTGGTGGTGCAGCGCACCGGGTGGGGCAAGTCCGCGGTCTACTTCCTCTCCGCCCTGCTGCTGCGGGCGCGCGGGCGGGGCCCGACCCTGATCGTCTCCCCGCTGCTGGCCCTGATGCGGGACCAGGTCGCCGCCGCGGCCCGGGCGGGAGTGCGGGCGGCCGCCATCAACTCCGCCAACGCGACCGAGTGGGGGCAGATCTCCGCCCAGCTGGAGGCCGACGAGCTCGACGTCCTGCTCGTCTCCCCGGAGCGGCTGAACAACCCGGTGTTCCGGGAGCAGCAGCTGCCGCAGCTGGTGGCCCGGCTCGGGCTGCTGGTGGTGGACGAGGCGCACTGCATCTCGGACTGGGGCCACGACTTCCGCCCCGACTACCGCCGGATCCGCGACCTGATCGCGCGCCTGCCCGAGGAGGTCCCGGTGCTGGCCACGACCGCCACCGCCAACGAGCGGGTGGTCGCCGACGTCGAGGAGCAGCTGGGGGTGCGGCCCGGCGGCACGAGCACGGGGGAGGTCTTCACCCTCCGGGGCCCGCTCTCCCGGGCGTCCCTGCGGCTGGGCGTGCTGGACCTGCCCTCGGCCACGGCCCGGCTCGCGTGGCTGCTCGAGCACGTCGAGTCCCTGCCGGGCAGCGGGATCATCTACGCGCTCACGGTGGGGGCCGCCGAGGACACCGCCCAGGCGCTCTCCGACGCCGGTCTGCCGGTGCGGGCCTACACCGGGCGCACGGACCAGGGCGAGCGGGAGGAGCTCGAGGCCGCGCTCAAGGAGAACCGGGTGAAGGCCCTGGTGGCCACCTCGGCGCTGGGCATGGGCTTCGACAAGCCGGACCTCGGGTTCGTGGTCCACCTGGGCGCGCCGTCCTCGCCGGTGGCCTACTACCAGCAGGTGGGCCGTGCCGGGCGCGCCACCGACAACGCCGACGTCCTGCTGCTGCCCGGGACGGAGGACCGGCAGATCTGGGAGTACTTCGCGACCGCCTCCATGCCCACGGAGCAGAAGGCCACCGCCGTCCTCGGCGAGCTGGCCGCCGCGGGAGGCGCCCTCTCCGTGGCCGTCCTGGAGTCCCGCGTGGACGTCCGGCGCAGCCCGCTCGAGCTGATGCTGAAGGTCCTCGCCGTCGAGGGCGCGGTGGAGCGCGTGCAGGGCGGCTGGCAGGCCACGGGCGCACCGTGGCGCTACGACGCCGAGCGCTACGACCGGATCGCCGCCGCCCGGGTCGACGAGCAGAACGCCATGCTGGACTACGAGCGCACCACCGGGTGCCGCATGGAGTTCCTCGCCCGGCAGCTGGACGACCCCACGGCCGCGCCGTGCGGGCGGTGCGACACCTGCGCCGGTCCGTGGTACCCCACGACCGTCGACGAGAGCGCCACAGACTCCGCCGGGGCGGCGCTGACCCGGGTGGCGTCGTGGTGGAGCCCCGGGCGCAGTGGCCCACGGGGATGCCGCGGCTCGGCGTGGACGTCAAGGGCCGGATCCCGGAGGACGAGCGCTGCGCCGAGGGCCGGGCCCTCGCCCGGCTCACGGACCTGGGCTGGGGCAACCGGCTGCGCGAGCTGTTCCGCACCGACGAGCAGGGCGCTCCCGTCGACGGGCCGGTGGACCCGGCCCTGGGCCGGGCCTGCGTGCAGGTCCTCGCCGAGTGGCGCTGGGCGGACCGGCCCGCAGCGGTCGTCTCGGTCCCGTCCCGCTCCCGGCCGCGGCTCGTGCGCTCGCTGGCGGAGGGCATGGCCGGGGTCGGCCACCTGCCCTACCTCGGGGAGCTCGACGTCCCCGAGGGGTTCCCCACCGGCGGGCACGGCGGCAACAGCGCCTACCGGCTGGCGGCCGTGTGGGAGAAGTTCCAGGTGGGTCCGGGACTCGCCGAGGAGCTGGACCGGCTCGGCGGACGGCCCGTGCTGCTGGTCGACGACCTCGTGGACAGCCGCTGGACCCTGGCCGTGGCCGCCCGCGCCCTGCGCCGGGCCGGCTCCGGGCCGGTGCTGCCGTTCGTGCTGGCCGCCCAGGGCTGAGCCGCGGCGGACCCGGGACCGGGTCCGCTCCGTCGCTCAGCCCCGGGCGCGTCCCAGGCGGGCAGCGAGCGACCCGAGCAGCGGGCGGACGTCCCGGGCGCAGAGCAGCAGCCAGATCGAGAGGAAGGCCGCCGTGACACCCAGCGCGGGCAGCAACCGGAACTCGCCCCCCAGCAGCGCGAGCCCGGCCAGGACCATGGCGTAGCCGGCGAGGATGCGCAGCAGGACGCCGCCCCAGCGCAGGCGGTCCAGCCTCCACACGAAGAGCAGGGGCAGCAGGGCGCTGAGGAACGAGCCGACGAGGTAGCCCACGGCCGAGGCTCGGATGCCGAGCTCGGGGCCCAGCACGAGGATGGTGGCGATCCCGACGGCCAGCCCCACGCCGTTGGACGCGGCGAGGACCTTGATGCCCCAGGACTCGGTGCCGTTGAGGCGGGCGTTGGCGGCGTTGAAGCTGGTCGCGGACACCGCGAAGAACAGGAGCACCAGCAGGGGCTCGGCGGCCTGCCACTCCGGGCCGTAGACCACGTGCAGCACGGGGCCGGCCCACAGGATGCCCACGCCGAACACGGGCAGGAACACGGTCACCATGGTGCGCAGGATGGCGTCCACCTGCCGGGACAGCTCGTCGGTGTGCCCGGCGGCGAACATCCGGGCCACGCTGGGGGACAGCGCCGTCATCATGGCGCCCGAGAGCATGCTGGCGGGCGTGGCCAGGGACACGGCCGCGGCGTACAGTCCGAGGGCCTCCTCGGAGTCGTAGGTCCGGCCGATGACCACCGACAGATGGAGCAGTCCGCTCGCCGCCAGCAGGTGCGCCGAGCCCCAGGCGGTGAACACCAGGATCTCCCGGCGGCGTCCCGGAGCGAGGCGGGCCCGGGACCGGCGCCGCCAGGCGGGCAGGGCGAAGACGGTGTAGCCGGTGATCAACGGCAGCAGCAGGACCCAGTGCCAGCCCGCCAGCAGGACGAGCAGCAGCAGGGACAGGGTGGTGAACGAGCTGATGCAGTCCCACAGGGCCGTCGTCACGAACTGGTTGTTGCCGGCGCGCAGACCCCGCGTGTAGTTGTACGCCGACAGCGACAGGACCAGCAGGCCGCTCGAGACGGCATAACCCCAGGACAGGCCCAGGACGGCTGCGGTGAAGGCGGCACCGGCGGCACCGAGGACCGCCGCGCCGACCGCGGCGCTCCGGGCGGTGAACGAGGCCGCTGCCAGGTGCTCGTCCGGGTCCTGCCGCCCGCGCGCCATGGCCACGAACTTGGCCGCCGCGGTGCCCGAGGCCTGCGGCCAGAGCAGGACGAGGAAGACGGCGAGGGAGAGCACCAGATTGACCTCCCCGAGGGCCTCCTTGCCCATGAGCCGGCCCACGAGGATGCTGTACCCGAAGCGGGAGAGCCCCTGGACGAGGATCGCGACCACGGTGAGCCCGAACGAGGAGCCCAGGGACTGGTCCGTGCTCCCGTGGTTGGGCGGAGGGAACAGGACGGCGCGCAGGCGGGACATCACCTGACCGGCGCCGAGTCCTCGGGGACGGCGCTCCCTCCGCGGGTGAGGGTCTCCCTCCCCGGGGCGTCCTCGGGCCGCGGCGGGGCAGCGGCGGCCAGGGCCGCGGCCGTGACGACGGCGAGCGCCGCCGGGACGTTGCGGTAGACGAAGAACTCGTGGATCTGGGAGTGGTTGCTCAGCACCGCGTACCAGACGGGCACCACGAGCGCGGGGGCACCGAGCACCGCGGCGACCGCGAGCCGCCGGGGGCCGCCGCGGACCACGGCGAGGACCAGCCCTGCCAGCACGGCGACGGTGCAGGCCGCCAGGACCAGGGAGGACGTCGGGACCCTGTCCCACCAGTAGTCGAGGTTGCTGACGACGCCGGCGCCGAAGGCGTCCGACACCCCGTCCCAGGCGCCGCCCGTCCGTTCCGCGACCTTGCCCCGGACCACCGACAGGGTCTCGTCCACCCCCAGGAACACGACGGCGAAGAGCCACCGCGACGCCCAGGTGACGCCGAAGGCGACCACCCAGACGACTCCGGCGGTGAGCGTCACCAGCAGCGCCTCGGCCGTGCTGCGCCGGCGGTACCAGACGGCGGCGCCGAGCACGAACGCGGACATGATCCAGGGCACGGCCGGTGTGGTGAGCAGGTCCACGTAGCAGAACACCGCCGCCCCGAGCGCCGCCCCGAGGTACCCCAGGCGCAGGGAGCGTCCGGCGCCGACCGCGGTGAGCAGCACCGACAGGTAGGCGGCGGCGATGGCGAGGGAGTGGCTGAAGGACGTCGACGGGGTCGAGAGCATGTTGGTGCCCAGCAGGAACGGCAGGGTCAGTGCGAGCGCCACCGGTGTGGACGTGCGGGCCCGCACAGCCAGGGCCGCGCCCACGAGCGCCGCCACCATCAGGGCGCCGGAGACGATGCGCAGACCCTCCAGCCCGATGAGGGCCAGCGCCGGGCGGGTGAGGACCGTGTACCCGGCCCAGTACCGGAAGTAGTTGTTGTCCCCCGGGAGCTCCTCCCGGGGGACGGGGGCGTCGCCGGCGAGAGCGCGCAGATCGGCTTCGCCGCCCGCGCAGCTGGCGATCCGCGGCATGCGCACGGCTCGGCTGAAGGCGGACTCGTCGGGCTCGGCGCCGAGACCGGTGCCGACCAGCACGCACTCGGTGAACGTGTCCGAGATCCCGCCCACGCGGTCCGGCAGCGAGTTGGGTCCGTAGGTCCCCGCCTCGACCGAGGACAGGAGGTTGTCCACGATCGGCCGGTCGGGCACCGCCTGGGCGGCGGTGAGCAGGCCGAAGAACACGAACTGCAGCCCGAGCAGCAGTCCGATCCCGACGGCCCACGGGCGCCACCGGCCGCCGCGGCGCCCGTGCGCGGTCGAGCCGGGCCTCACAGCGCTTGCTCCCGGGAGCCGCCGTGCCGCGGTGCGCGGCCGATGGTCGCGGTCGGTGGCCCCGGGAGCGGGCGGCCGCTCAGCCGGGGGGTCGCCCGGTCGGCGGCGCCGTCGCTCCGGAGGTCCGCGCGGGCGAGGATTCCGGTGCCGGGCACCGTGGCGCGCCGGTCGGTGGCGGCCCTGCCGCTCGCCGCTTCCTCGTCGTGGCGGGGCGCAACGGCCACGATGCTCGGGGCGCAGGGCATAGGACGCTCGTTTCTGGGGTCGAGGGGCGGGCCTCGCCCATTATCGCCGGGGCGGGTGCGTGGCCCAAACGGGTGGTGCACGCGGCCGGGGCCGCGGATCCGCCGCGCTGACCGGACGCCTGTCTCCTCCTGCTTTGACCCACCGCGCATCCTGCCGTTAAGCTGGCCTGTGTTGTCCGCACCAGCGCGGTGCCGGACGGCCCAGGAGACGTGCCAGAGCGGCCGAATGGACTTCACTGCTAATGAAGGGTCGGGGTTAAACTCGACCGGGGGTTCAAATCCCCCCGTCTCCGCCCGTGCGATGTCTCAGGACATCGGAACACCCCGGACCTGTGGTCCGGGGTGTTCGTCTTTTCCGCCGCACCTGCCCGTCCGGGTCCGGCCAGGTGCGCGGCCGGGAATGGGTAACCTGTTCCGGACACCGCCCCCGCCAGGAAGCAGGTAAGGACCCCGTGGCCGAGCAGAGAGTACCCGGTTTCACCAAGAACCCGTGGATCGTGCGCGACGGCCCGGTGCCCGCGCTGGCCCGGAGGGCCATCAGCCTGATCCCGCTCCCGCTGCGCCGTCAGGCGTTCTTCCTCTACCGGCACCACCGCTTCTTCTCCTGGCGGCCGCGCACGTTCTCGGAGAAGGTCCAGTGGCGGATCCTGCACGACCGGCGGGACCTCATCGCGGTGGGCGGGGACAAGATCTCCATGAAGGAGTACGTGGCGGCGCTGGGCCTCGACATCCTGATCCCCCGCACGTTGTGGTCGGGCGAGGACCTGCACGCGATCCAGGACCGGAACTGGGGCTGCGCCTGGGTGCTCAAGCCCGTGACCGGATCCGGGTACGCCGCGTTCGGGACCGGGAGCCTGCGCGAGAGCGGGATCGACGTGGACGAGGTCGGACGCTGGCGGGCCGATGACGCCCACCGGATCTACGGCGAGTGGCAGTACAGCCGGTCGCGGCCCGGGTTCCTCGTCGAGCAGCGCATCCCCACCCGGGACGGCGCCTCGCCGAACGACTACCGCTTCTTCGTCTTCGACGGCCTGGTGCACACGATCCAGGTCGACACCCCGCGCGCCGGGGACGTCCGGCGCCGCTTCTACACCCGCGACTGGCGGCCGCTCGAGGTGCGGCTGACCGGCATGGAGCTCGCGCCCGCGACCCCGCCGCCGCCGACCCTGGCGCGCATGGTGGAGCTCGCGGAGCGGATCGGCGCGGCCTACGACTTCATCCGGGTGGACCTCTACGACGCCGACGGGACCATCTGGTTCGGTGAGCTGACGCCGACCCCCGGCGGCGGCCTGCCGCCGTTCGATCCGCCGGAGTTCGACCTCGAACTGGGACAGCAGTGGAGGCTCCCCGTGTCGGGGCGCGGGGAAGAGGGCTGACCCGCGTGCGCGTCGTCGTTCTCACCACGTGGTACCCGTCCGCGCAGAGGCCGGGGGAGACCCCCTTCATCGCCCGGCACGTGCGGGCCATCGCCCGGCACCACGACGTCAGTGTGCTGCACGTGCAGATCCTGCGCACCGGGGCCTGCACCCGGGAGCAGTGGGAGGGGATCCCCGTGGTCCGTCTCCCGCTGCACCCCCTGCGCCCGGCCACCGTGCTGCGGGCCTACCGCTGGATCGGCCGCTCCCTGGCCGAGGCCCACGTCATGCACACCATGCCCTTCTCCGCCGCGCTGATCGCGCTGCTGTCCGTGCGACGCCGGCCCTGGGTGCACACGGAGCACTGGAACGGTGTGCTCACCCCCGAGCAGAACGGGCCGCTCTGGCGGCGCCTGGCCTGGAGCCGCCGGATCCTGCGCCTGCCCGACCGGACCACGGGGGTCAGCTCCGTCATGTGCGAGGTGCTGCGCCGGTTCGCGCCGGCCTCCCGGGTGGAGCGGATCGGCAACGTGGTGGAGCACGCCCCGTCCGTGACGGAGCCGCCGCGCGGGCGGATCCTCGAGCTGGTCTCCGTCGGCGCGCTGCGTGCCCTCAAGGACCCCCTGCTGGCCGTCGAGGCGGTCGCCTGGCTGCGCGCGGCCGGCCACGACGTCCGGCTCACCTGGTGCGGCGCCGGGGAGCTCGAACAGGACGTCCGGGCCCGGATCCGGGAGCACGGCCTGGAGGACCGGGTCCTGCTCGTCGGGAGCGTGGGGACCGAGGAGGTCCAGCGGCGGCTGGGCGCCGCCGACGTGTTCCTGCTCCCCAGCCGCTCGGAGACGTTCTGCGTGGCCGCCGCCGAGGCCCTGGCGGCGGGCCGGCCCGTGGTCATGGGCGCCGTCGGCGGGCAGCGGGACTTCGTGCACCCGGGCAACGGGCGGCTGGTGGCCGAGCGCACTCCCGAGGCCTTCGGCCGCGCCGTGCTCGAGGTCGCGTACGGCCACGGACTGCTGTCGGCGCAGGAGATGGCGGAGGAGGTCCGCGGCGTGTACGGGGCCGAACGGGTCGCGGCGGATCTGGACCGGTTGTACCGGTCCGTGGTCCCGCCGCAGGATGCCGGCCGCTGCCGCGCCTGAGCCCCCCGGGCACGGATGCCGTGGGACGTGCGCGCCCCGACGGCGCGCTCCGTCATACGCGGCCGTGCCCGTGATCGCCGCCGGGCCGCTTCCTAGGATGGTGCTCAGCACCGCCGGCGGACCGATCCCAGGGGGAAGACCATGTCCGAGCAGCAGCAGCCCTCCGTCCCGGCCGACCCGTCCTCGGGTCGCTCCGCCGCGCAGTGGGAGTCCGGGGCCCCCGACCGCTCCGTGCTGGAGCGCGCCCTCGACGCCGTGACGGTGCGCCGGGTGTTCGGCGAGGCCTACGAGCTCGACGGCGCCACGATCGTGCCCGTGGCCCACGTCCGCGGCTGGGGCGGCGGCGGGGGCGGCTCCGGCGAGCAGCACGGCGAGTCCGGCAGCGGATCGGGCCTCGGCTACGGGGTCAACGCCTCCCCGGCCGGGGTGTACGTGCTCCGGGGCGGCGCAGTGACGTGGCAGCCGGCCGTCGAGCCGGTCCGGATCGCCCTGCCCGTCGGCCTGGCCCTCGTCGCGGCGCTCGGCGCGGTCGGCTGGGCCCTCGCCTCACGCCGCTCCTGAGTGGCCGCTCCCGCGTGGTGGTTGCCGCGCGGTCGTTGCCGCGCTGCCGTGCCGGGGCGCCGTCACCGAGCGTCCGCTCCTGTCGCCCCGGCACCGGGGCCTGACAGGATGGGGCCATGTCCTTCCTGCTCCGCGTCCTCGTCAACGCGCTCGCCATCTGGGTGGCCGCCTGGATCCTGCCCGGGATGCAGCTCACGGCCGACCCCTCCGTGGTCTCGGCCGTCGGCGGCGGGACCACGGCCTCCGTCCTGGCCTACCTCTTCGTGGGGCTGGTCTTCGGCCTGGTCAACGCGATCGTCCGGCCCGTGCTGACCATCCTGTCCCTGCCCATCACCTGCCTGACCCTGGGCCTGTTCGCCATCGTGGTCAACGCGGCGATGCTGTGGCTGACGTCCTGGCTGAGCTCGTTCACGCCGCTGCGGCTCGAGATCGACGACTTCTTCTGGACCGCGGTGCTGGCCACGCTGATCATCGGGGTCGTCTCCCTCGTGATGGGCTGGGTGGTGCCGGAGCGCGAGCGGCGCTGAGCCGGTCCGGGCTCAGTCCCGGTGCAGCGCCGCCCAGAGGAACTCGTGGGAGAGGGCGTGCAGCCGGGCCGCCTGCCGGTTGTCCCCGGCGCCCGCGTGCCCGCCGTCGGTGGCCTCGTAGAACCACACGTCCTCGTGGCCCATCCCCAGCATCCGCGCCGCGGTCTTGCGGGCCTGCACCGGGCCCACCCGGTCGTCGCTCGTGGCGGTCCAGAACAGCACCGGCGGGTAGTCCCGATCCTCGCGCAGCAGGTGGTAGGGGGAGAAGGTGCGCACGGACTCCCACTGGGCGGGGTCGTCCGGGTCCCCGTACTCCGCGATCCAGGACGCCCCGGCGGACAGCTTCGTGTAGCGGCGCATGTCCAGCAGCGGCACCCCGCAGGAGACCGCGCCGAAGAGCTCCGGCCACCGGGTGAGCATGTTCCCCACGAGCAGCCCGCCGTTGGACCCGCCCGAGCAGGCCAGGCGCCGCCGCGCGCACACGCCGCGGGCCTGCAGGTCCGCGGCGACCGCCGCGAAGTCCTCGTAGGCGCGGTGCCGGTGCTCCCGCAGCGCGGCCCGGTGCCACGCCGGGCCGTACTCCCCGCCGCCCCGGATGTTGGCGAGCACGTACACCCCGGAGCGGCCGGCGTCGTCGGTGCGGGACAGCCAGGACCGCCCGAGCGCCCCGGAGTACGCGGGGGTCCGGGAGACCTCGAAGCCCCCGTAGCCCGAGAGCAGGGTCGGGTTCTCCCCGTCGAGCACCAGCTCGGCCGGACCCACCTGGAAGTACGGCACCCGGGTGCCGTCGGCGGAGACCGCGAAGTGCTGCTCGACGGCCAGCCCGGACGCGTCGAAGAACCCCGGCGCGGTCCTCGCCGGCCGTGGGGGCGCCCCGGCGCCCGCACCGGCCGGGAGGGTGCCCCGGGAGACGGTGGTCGGGGTGAGGAACCCGGAGGCCACCAGCCAGTAGTCGTTGCCCGCCTCCGGGTCCTCGTCGTCGACGGCGTAGGCGTCCAGGCTGGACAGCGCCGGCGCCCCGGGCAGCTCGACGGTGCTCCACGGGCCCGGTTCGGCCACGCGCACCACCGAGGAGACGTCCCGCAGCAGGTTCAGGATCAGCCGGTCGGCGGTCCAGGACCAGGACTGCAGCGCGGTGCGCTCGTCCGGGACGAAGACCGGTGCCACGGACCGGTCCCCGGCCAGGAAGGCCTCCAGCTCGGCCGCCAGCAGGGACCCCGCGGGGTGGACGGTGCCGTCCAGCTCCAGCTCCTCCTGGGGCCGCAGCAGCAGCCACTGCCGGTGCAGGTCCACCGTGACGCTGTCGGGCACGTCCACGTGCACCAGCTCGTCCCCGCGCACCAGGTAGGTGCGGGAGGCGAAGAAGTCGACCACGTCCACGGCCAGGTCCCGGACGAACCCGGGGGTGTGGTCGCGCACGAACACGGCCTGGACGTGCTGCTCGTCCACCTCGAAGACCTGGCGGGCCTGGGCGAGGTCCTGGCCCCGGCGGAGCACGCGCACCGTGCGGGGATAGGAGGAGGCGGTCATCGAACCGGGCCCGAAGTCGGTGCCCACGTGCACGGTGTCCGCGTCGACCCAGCTCACCGAGGACTTCGCCGTGGGAACGTCGAAGCCGCCGGGCACGAACTGCCGGCGCTCGAGGTCGAACTCGCGCACCCGCTTGGCGTCGCCGCCGTCGGGGGAGAGGCTGATCAGCGCCCGCCGGTGCTGCCCGCCGGTGTACTGCGGCCGCAGCAGCCGGGCGCCGCCGTAGACCCACTCCACGCCCTCCTCGGCGGCCAGGGCGTCGACGTCGAGCAGCAGCTCCCAGCGGGGCTCCTCGCTCAGCCAGGACTCCCACGTGGTGCGGCGGAGGACACCGCGCGGGTGCTCGGCGTCGCGCCAGAAGTTGTAGTAGTGCGGGCCGTGCTTGGCGACCATGGGGATCCGCTCGGTCGAGTCCATGACCTCGAGCACGTCCGCCTCAAGGCGACGCAGCTGCGGTCCCTCGAGCGCCGAGAGCGTGCGGGCGTTCTGCCGGGCGACCCACTGCAGGGGCGCCTCGCCCGTGATCTCCTCCAGCCACAGGTGCTCGTCGTGCGGCTGCTCGGCGGTCGGGCGGGCGGCGGTCTCAGCGGTCTCGGTCATGTCCGCCATCGTAGGCCCCGCTCCCGTCCGGCGCCGCCCGCGCGGGTCGATACCCTGAGGGTCATGAGTGCAGCGGGCAGGACAGGGACGGAACGACGTGTCACGGTGATCGGGGCGGGCCCGCGCGGGCTGTCCGTGGTGGAGCGGCTCGCGGCCCGCTCGGCGGCCTCCGGCACCCGGGTGCGCATCGACGTCGTCGACCCCTTCCCGCCCGGCCCCGGCCACGTGTGGCGGACGAACCAGTCCCCGCTCTACCTCATGAACACGCCGTCGCTGTTCCCCACGGTGATCGCCGACGACGGGGTGCTGCCCGTGGACCCGCTCGAGCCGCTGCGGAACATGAGCTTCGAGCACTGGCGGCTCGCGGCCGTGTCCGGGGGGATCGCCGTGGACCCCGACGACGCCGCGCACCTCACCCGGATGACCCCCACGTCCTATCCCTCCCGGCGGATGTACGGGGTCTACCTCGACTGGGTCTTCCGCGCCCTGCGGGACGCCCTCCCGGCCTCGGTCCAGCTGACCGTGCACCGGGCCGAGGCCGTGGGCGTGCACGTGCGCGAGCACGCGCGGCACCGCTACGACGTGGAGATCAGCGGCGGGCAGAACCTGCCGGCCGACGCCGTGGTGCTCGCCCTCGGCCACCTCGACGCCGACCTGCGCCCGGACCAGCAGGAGCTCGTGGACGGCGCCGCGGAGTTCGGGCTGACCTACTGGCCGCCGGCCGTGCCGGCCGACGTCCACTGGGACGACCTGCCGGCCGGGGAGACCGTCCTGGTGCGCGGGATGGGGCTGAACTTCTGCGACGTGCTGGCCCAGGTGACCGAGGGCCGCGGCGGGATCTACACCCAGGAGGGGGAGCGCTTCGTCTACCACCCCTCGGGCCGGGAGCCGGTGATCGTGGCCGGCTCCCGCCGCGGCGCCCCCTACCGCTCCAAGGCGGTGCTCGAGGGCTACTACGCGCGCTCCCTGAGCACCCGCTTCTTCACCCTCGACGCCGTGCGGGCGCTCGCGGCGCGGGCCGACGGGCCCCTGTCCTTCGAGGCGGACCTCTACCCGCTGATCCGCAAGGACGCCCAGTGGAACTACTACACGGCTCTGGCCAGGACGGCTCCCGAGGCCTTCGAGACCGACCCGGAGGAGTTCCTGGCCCGCTTCGACGCCGTGCTCGGCACGGGGGACGACCACCCGGAGGGGCCGTGGACCTCCCGCGCGGAGCGGCTCATCGCCTCGGCGGTGGTCCCGGGCCGGCAGCTGAACGCGCTCCGGCTCGCCCGCCCGTTCGAGGGGATCGGCTTCGGCTCCCACGACGAGTTCGCCGCGGCCGTGGTCCATCACCTGGACCGGGACGTGCACGGGGCCCTCGCGGGGGAGGACGACCCGCTGCAGATGGCGGTCGCCTCGCTCAACGCCGCGCGCACCGTGCTCAAGGCGGTGCTCGCGGACATCGGGATCGGCGACGCCTCCTGGACGGACGAGCTGCGCCGGAGCTTCGAGCCGTTCGTGGAGGGCCTCGCCTCGGGGCCGCCCGTGCTGCGGACCCAGCAGCTGGCGGCCCTCGCCCGGGCCGGGGTGGTCCGCTTTTTGGGCCCCGACCCGCAGTTCCTCGTGCACGAGGAGGAGGGCCGGTTCGTGGCCGGTTCGCCGTGGGTCAAGGACGAGCCCTTCCACGCCGAGCACCTGGTGGAGGCCATGTCACCGCCCAACGACGTCCGCCGCAACATCTCGCCGCTGCTGACCGCGATGCACCGGGAGGGCCTGGTCCGGGTGCGGGCGATGGAGACCCGGGACGGCGTCGCGACCGTGCCCAGCACCGGCCTCGACGTCAGCCGCCCCCCGTACCGGGCCGTGCGGGTCGACGGCGGCGTGGAGCCCGGTGTGCACGTGCTCGGCATCCAGCTCTCGGCGGTGCAGTGGGGCGTGGCGATCGCCGCGGAGGCCGGGGCCTCCGCGGAGCTGGGCGCGCGGACCCTGGCCGACGCCGACCGCATCGCCGAGGCCGTGCTGGCCCCCGCTGTGCGCCGCGAGTGACCACAGCAGGTCGTGATCCCTCGGGTGCAGCGGGGTCGCTCAGCGGCGGGAGCGCGATCGGCGTGCCGTGGGCCGGTCAGCCGAGGCGGCCCTGCAGCACCTCGCGGGCGCGGTCGCTGGCGTGCTCCCGGAGGCCCTTGCCGGGGTGCTCGCCGGAGTGGCCCCGGCCGGGGTGCTCGCCGGAGCTGCCCCGGCCCGGCTTCTGCGGGTCGGTGGGCTGCGCACCGCCGAAGGCCAGGCCCACGACCTCCGGGTTGTGGTCGGAGGCGCGATACGGGTCCGCGGCGTAGAGGTCGACCACGTTGTGGTTGTGCCGGCTGTACTCCAGGCCCACCGACTCGTGGGCGTTGATCTCCCAGATGTCCGAGCCGGTGACGAGCTCGGCCGCGGCGGGGGAGGCCAGGACGTGGTCCAAGGAGCCGAGCATGCCGCCGTAGGCGTAGGAGTACTCGCCCTCGGGGGACAGATTGGCGTAGCCGGCCTCGTGCAGGACCCGCATCGGGTCCTCCTGGTCGTAGGAGTTGAAGTCGCCCGTGAGGAAGACCCGGTCCGTGCCCTGCGAGGTCTTCAGCTGCTCGGCGAACGCGACCAGGGCCTGCGCCTGCGCGGTGCGGTCGGCGTTCCAGGCCCCGGCACCGTCCCCGGCGTCGGCGTTGGGCCCGGTGCGGGGCGCGGAGCCCTTGGACTTGAAGTGGTTGACCACCACGGTGAAGTCGTCGTCGGCGCTCCCGCCGGCGGGGCGGAACGTCTGGGCCAGCGGCTCCCGGGCGTTGTCGAAGTTCTCCTCGTCCTGCAGGATCACGGACTCGCCCACGGGGCCGACCGCGGCCGGCCGGTAGATGAACGCCGTGCGGATGACGTCCTCGTCCTCGAGGGCGGGCCGCTGCGCCGGCGAGGGCACGTAGGCCCAGGTCTCCGCCCCCGCCGCCGCGTTGAGGGCCGCGACCAGGTCCGCGAGCGCCTGGTCGCGGTCCTTGCCGAACTTCGCGGAGTTCTCGATCTCCTCGAGGGAGACGACCTCGGCGCCGAGGGCGTTGATCGCGGCCACGATCTTGGCCTGCTGGCGCTCCAGGTCCTCCTGCTCGGCCGCGCCGCGGGCCAGGCAGCCGCCGCGCACGGAGATCGGGTCCCCGGCGCGGTCGGTGTAGTAGGAGCATCCGGAGAGCTCGTCCCCGGTGGTGCTGAAGTAGTTGAGCACGTTGAACGTGGCGAGCTGGAGGTCCCCTCCCACGTCCTCCGGGGCGGCGGTGCGGGTGTTCTCGGCGACGACCGGCGCGTCCTGCGGGTTGCTCCCGGTGAGGTGGGTGGTGGGCTGGAGGCGCCACTCGTCGAAGGAGTAGCCGAGCACCACGGGCGCCACGAAGTCGACGGGCGCGCCGATCCGCATCGGGGTCCGCGGGGCGAGATAGGGCAGCGGCACCGACGCGTTGGCGAAGCTGCCGTAGTTGGTCGTCGCGCCGTCGTCGAGCAGCACCCCGCGGGCGGCGTTGTCGGCGGCCTGGGCGGCGGCCTCCGGGGAGCCGGGGGCCCCGACGGCGGTGGGCTGGACCAGGGGTGCGCCGCCCGCGGCGAGCCTGAGCTCGCCGTAGGTGTTGAGGCCGTAGTTGTCCGTGATCACGAACTCACCGGCCGGGTCGAGCAGCATGCCCTCGAGGCTCTCGCGCCGGGCGTCGTCGGCCGGCCAGCCGACCGTGGCCGGTTTGACGGCCTCCACGGGTTCGTCCAGGACCCGCAGCCCGTCGGGGCGCACGCTGAGCTGGGTCTGGCCGTAGTACTCGGCGACCGTTCCGGTGACCTCCACGTACTGGCCGAGCCGCACGTCGGCCACGGCCGAGGGAGAGTACACGAACACGCCGTCCGAGGCCTCGTGCTGCTCGAGGTCGAGGTCTCCGCCGGTGCCCGGCGTCTGCACGTACCAGCCGTCGAGGCCCCCTGTCGCGTAGACGGCGGTGACCACGCCGCGGGTGGTCACCGTCCGCCCGGCCACGGGCGAGGCGTCCCCGGTGCCTGGATCTCCCGGATCGGGAGACTGACGGGCGGGGCCGTGGGCTCGGCGGTGGGGTCGGGTGTGGGCTCGGGCGCCGGGCCGTCGCCGCCGGAGTTCTGCGGGGTCACGGTGCCCGTGGCGGTGAAGTCGGCGGAGTTGTCGTCGGTGTCGACCCCGTCCTGGCGGGTCATCGACCGCGGGTCGCCGTTCGTGGCCGGCCCGGTGGCCGGTGCGCTCTCGAACGTGTTGGACGTGCCGTAGCCGAGCAGGTCCACGATGCCGTCCGCGCCGGTCACCGAGCCGGTGGGCGCGCTCAGGCGCTCGGCGCCGTCGGAGAGGAGGATCGTTCCGGAGGCGCCCGCGGGATTGAACGAGGTGGTCAGGTCCGGGGTGGGCAGGGGCTCCCCGCTGCCGCCGTTGGACCCGCCCTGGACCAGGAAGTAGCCGCCCGGTGCGATGGTCCCGGACAGTGCGACGGCGCTGGACGTGCCGGTGCCGCCCGCGGCCCGGTACTGCAGCGTCCAGCCGGTGAGGTCCACGGTCTCGGACGTGGGGTTGTAGAGCTCGACGAACTTGTGCCGGTGGACGGCGTTGGCCGAACCGCCGTTGGTGTAGGCCTCGTTGATGACCACGGCCGTCCCGTCCGGGGCGGCGTGGACGGGAACGGTCAGCGGCGCGGCGAGCAGCGCCGCCGCCAGGGCCCCGCTCAGGGGCAGGGAGAGCAACGTCTTCACGGTGGGAGGGTTCCTTCGGTCAGAAAAAAGGGAGCGGAAGGGCTAGAGGTCAGCGCAGGGAGGAGGCGGGCGGGGGTCAGCCGAAGAAGCGGCCGAGGACCTGGCGGGCGCGCTCGGAGCCGTGCTCCCAGACGCCGCGGCCGGGCTCGCCCTTCCCGGGGTGCTCACCGGGCCGGCCCTTGCCGGGCTGCTGGGGCTCGGCCGGCTCGGTGGGCTCCGGCTCGGCGGGCCCGGGCGTCACGCAGTCCGCGGCCAGGCCCAGGACGGCGTCCGGGACCCGCACCCGGGTGCCGGTGGGCTCGGCGACCAGCCACACCGCGGCGCCGTCGGCCAGCTCGGCCGTGTCGAGGCGGACGGAGGCCGCGCCGTCGAGGACCGGCACCGTGCCGAGCTCCGTCCCGTCCGGGGCGCCCGCGCGCACGGACAGCGAGGTGGTGTCCGGGGCGCCCAGGGACGTCATGTCGAGGGAGGAGACGTCGAAGCGCACGGTGCAGGCCTCGGCGGCGGTCCCGGTGAGCTGGACGGAGCGGCGGTCGAACTGCGGGCTGAGCGGCGCGTTCGCGGCGAGGTACTCCGAGAAGGCCTCGCGGTCGATCCGGCCGGTGTCGGTGGCGGCCGTGCCCTCGGCGAGCGCGGTGAAGTTGTCGCCGCCGGCGGTCAGGAAGGACACGGAGCCCACCACGTAGCTGCCCGCGGGGTCGTAGGGCGCGCCGTCCACCGTGATGGAGGTGATCCGGTCGCCGGCCGGACGGGAGGGGTCGGCGGTGTAGGAGACGTTC
The DNA here is from genome assembly GCF_001942375.1 of Kocuria sp. CNJ-770. Lineage (NCBI taxonomy): Bacteria > Bacillati > Actinomycetota > Actinomycetes > Micrococcales > Micrococcaceae > Kocuria > Kocuria sp. CNJ-770. The sequence continues at coordinate 42,178 of NZ_MKJW01000074.1, read as the reverse complement.
TCCGAGAGCCCCAGCTGGAGATAGGCCCGGGAGGACCCGGCGGGCTGCCACTGCTGCTCGAGGACCTGCTTGAACTGGGCGCCGGTGAGGGTGACGGTGTTCAGGTTGTTGGAGAAGGGCATCACCTGGTTCACCTCGGCCTCGGTGACCTGGCCGTCGCGGTCGCCGTCGAGGGCCTCGCCGGGGTCGTCCGCCCAGAGCAGGTCCGCGCGCAGTCCGCCGGGGTTGATCAGGCCGATCTGCACGCCGTGGGGCTCCTGCAGGGTGGCGCGGATGGACTCCGCGACGAGGTTGCCCAGACTCGACTCGGCGCCGCGGTCGTCGCGGGCCGGCTGGCCGTCGCGGAGGCCGTAGGCGGTGGTGATGTCCCCGGTGATCTGCCCGACCGGGGTGCTGCCCCGCTCGACGGCCACGGCCTCGGCCGCGGCCACGATCTCGGCGACCCGGGCGACGCGGGGGTACTGGGCCACCAGCTCCTCCTCGGTGGCGGTGACGGTCTCGCCGACGTCGAGCACCTCGGTGGTGAGGTCGACGTCGTCGGCCGCCCGGTCGTAGCTGAAGGATACCCGTCCGAGGCTGCCGCCGTAGGAGCCGGCCTGCAGCACGGCGCGCTCGAAGTCGCCGTCGCCGTCGAGATCCACGGCCTGATCGTAGACGTCGTGGGTGTGCGCGTTGAACACCACGTCCACGGTCTCCGAGGTGCCGGTCACCAGCCGGTCGGCCAGGACGTCGGAGGCGTCCGCGGCGCCCTCGTGGTAGAGGGCGACGACGACGTCGGCCCCCGCCGCCTCGAGCCGCTCGGCCTCGGCGTTGACCGCCGCGACGGGGTCCCCGAAGGTGAGGCCCGCGATCCCGGCGGGCGAGACGAGGGTGGCGGTCTGCTGGGTGACGGCGCCGACCACGCCGATGCGCACGCCGTCGACGTCGAAGGTCGCGGAGGCCTCGGTGACGGGCGCGCCGTCGGGGCCCAGGACGTTGGCCGCGAGGTAGGGGAAGTCGGCGCGCTCGGTGATGCGCCCGGTGAGGTCTTCCACGCCGCGGTCGAACTCGTGGTTGCCCACGGCGGAGGCGTCCAGCTCCAGGGCGTCGAGCACGTCCAGGGTGGGGTTGTCCTGCTGGACGGCCGAGACGTACTCGGAGGCGCCCACGTTGTCGCCGCCGGACAGCAGCAGCGTGCCGTCCTCGTTCTCGGCGCGCAGCTGCTCGATCGCGCCCGCGAACAGGAGCGGGTCGGAGGCGAGCCGGCCGTGGTAGTCGTTGAAGTAGAGCAGGTCGACGTCCGCGTCCGCGGCCGCCGGGGCGGGGGAGGCGCCCGCGGTCTCGTCGGCGTGCGCCGCCGGGAGGACGAGCACGGACGAGGAGACGACGCCGGCGGCGAGAGCCGCGTGCAGGGCAGGACGGTGCTTCGGGGGTGTCATGACGGGGTCCTCCGGGGGCGGGGTGACGAGTCGATGTCCCCATTGGAGCACGCAGATGTGAACGTCCGGCGTCGTGACGGGCACATGTCGGCGGCCTGCCGGGAACCTGCCGGAGAGCCACGGCAACGACCCGGCCCCCGGCGCGGGGCGCCGGGGGCCGGGTCAGCAGCGGAAGGTAAGGGATTTGAACCCTTGGTACGGGGTCACCGCACACCGGTTTTCAAGACCGGCTCCTTAGGCCGCTCGGACAACCTTCCCCGCGCTCGCCGGGACGGCGGAGCGCGCCGCCCATTCTTCCACGCCGCTGGGAACGCCAGCAAAGCCCCCGCTAGGTGGGCGCGTGAGCGCACCGGAGATCCCCGCCCGCGGGACGACGACGATCGTGTGGGTCCGGGACGACCTGCGCGTCACCGACCACCCCGCCCTCGAGGCCGCGTGCCGGCGGGGGGAGGTGCTGGCCCTGTTCGTCCTGGACGAGGCGTCGGCGGGTGTCCGCCCCCTGGGCGCGGCCTCGAAATGGTGGCTGCACGGGTCGCTGCGCTCCCTGCGCGCCTCCCTGGAGGAGCTGGGGATCCCGCTGGTGCTGCGCCGCGGGCCCGCCGGGGCGGTGCTGCCCGAGGTGCTCGAGCGCACCGGGGCGGGCGGGATCACCTGGAACCGCCGGTACGGCGGCCCCGAGCTGGCGGTGGACGCCGGGGTGAAGCAGTGGTGCGCGGAGCACGGGGTGGAGGCCCACTCCTTCCAGGCCTCGCTGCTGCACGAGCCGTGGGCCCTGCGCACCGGGGCCGGGGGGCCGTACAAGGTGTTCACGCCCTTCTGGAAGGCCCTGCGGGCGCTGGAGATCCGCCAGCCGCTGCCGGTGCCGGGCGCGGGACGGGGCGCGGACCGGGCCGTCGCGGCCTGCGCCGCCGGGGAGGACCCGGAGGCGTGGGGCCTGCTCCCCGAGCCCGGGCGTGCGGCCGGGCTGGCCGGGACGTGGACCCCGGGAGAGGCCGCCGCGTGGGAGCGGCTGGACGACTTCCTGGACCGCGCCGAGGACTACGACGAGGGCCACGACCGCCCCGACCGGGAGGGCACCAGCCGGCTCTCCCCGCACCTGCGCTGGGGGGAGATCAGCCCGTTCGCGGTGTGGGACGCCGCGGTCCGGCACCGCGCCGAGCAGGGGGGCAGCCCGGGGCTGGAGAAGTTCCTGACGGAGCTGGGCTGGCGGGAGTTCAACTGGCACCTGCTGCACCAGGAGCCGGAGCTGCACGTGCGCCACGTCCGCCCGGCGTTCGACGCGTTCCCGTGGCGGGACCCCGCCGAGGGCGCCGCGGACCTGCGGGCCTGGCAGGAGGGGCGCACCGGGTTCCCGCTGGTGGACGCGGGCATGCGGCAGATGCTCGCCACGGGCTGGATGCACAACCGGGTCCGGATGGTCGCCGGGTCCCTGCTGACCAAGAACCTGCTGGTGGACTGGCGCAGCGGGGAGCAGTGGTTCTGGGACCACCTCGTGGACGCCGATCCGGCCGGCGGCCCGGGCAACTGGCAGTGGGTGGCCGGCTCCGGGGCGGACGCGAGCCCGTTCTTCCGGATCTTCAACCCCCTGACGCAGGGGCGCCGGTTCGACCCCGACGCCCGCTACATCCGCCGGTGGGTCCCGGAGCTGGCCGGTGACTCCGGGGTGGATCCCCACGAACCCGGCCTGCTCGGGCCGTCGGTGGGCTACCCCGCCCCGGTGGTGGACCTGCCGGCCAGCCGCGCCCGCGCCCTGGACGCCTACGCCTCCATCCGCTGAGCGGAGCCGAACGCCCCGGGCCGCCGGTCGGACAGCGGCAGAGCGCCGGGCCCGGGGCGTTCGCCGGCGGGGGAGGACCGGCGGCCGCGGGTGACCCGGGCCGGACCCGGGGACACAATGGGAGCGCACGTCGTTCCCGACAGGAAGGCCCCAAGATGCGCGCAGTGCTCGAGACCACCCCCGGCGGACCGGAGGTGCTCGCCGTGACCGAGGTCCCCGCCCCGGAGCTCACCCCGGACAGCGTGCGGATCCGCGTCCGCGCGGCCGGCGTCAACCGGGCCGACGTCATGCAGCGCCTGGGCCGGTACCCGGTGCCCCCGGGGGCCTCGAAGGTCTTCGGGCTCGAGGTCTCGGGCACGGTCCAGGAGCTGGGCCCGGCGGTCCCGGCGGAGGCCGGGATCGGGGTCGGGGACGAGGTCGTCGCGCTGCTGGACTCCGGGGGCTACGCCGAGGAGGTCGTGGTCCCCGCCGCGCAGGTGCTGCCCGTCCCGCGGGGCGTGGACGTGGAGGCCGCCGCCGGGCTGCCCGAGGTGTGCGCCACCGTCTTCTCCAACGTCTTCATGGCCGCCGCGGCCCGGGAGGGGGAGACGGTGCTCGTCCACGGCGGCACCGGCGGGATCGGCACCAACGCCATCCAGATGTGCCGGGCGCTGGGCCTGCGGGTGCTGACCACGGTCGGCGGCCCGGAAAAGGCGGCCGCGGCCGGCGAGCTCGGCGCGGAGACCATCGACTACCGCGAGGAGGACTTCGTCGCCCGCGTCCGGGAGCTGACGGACGGCCACGGCGCGGACATCGTCCTCGACGTGGTGGGCGGGGCGTACCTGGACCGCAACCTCGACGCGCTCGCCGTCAACGGGCGGCTGGTCGTGATCGGCCTGCAGGGCGGGCGCACGGGGGAGCTGGACCTGGGCAAGCTCATGGCCAAGCGCGCCGCGGTCATCGGCACCACGCTGCGCTCCCGGCCCGCCGGGGAGAAGGCCCGGATCATGGCCGCCCTCCGCGAGCACGTCTGGCCGCAGGTCGAGGCCGGGCGGATCGTCCCGGTGGTCAACCGCACCTTCCCCCTGGACCAGGTGGCGCAGGCCCACGAGCACTTCGACTCGGGCACCCACATCGGCAAGGTCCTGCTCGTCCCCTGAGCACCCGCCCCGGGCCACCGCGCCCGGGGCCTGCGCCGACCGGGCGCCGGCGGCGCGCGGACGGCCGCGCCCATCGCCGTAGGATGGACTGTCTCCTCCCGAAAGGACCGCCCGTGGCATTCCTGCGCGACTACCGCGCCGCTCGCCGTGACGAGGCCGAACTGGGACTGGGTGTGTGGCGCCGCGCCCACGACCGGTTCCGCCGAGGTCTGGACCGCTTCCACCAGATCCTCGAGACCCTCCCCGACAAGGCGCTCGCGCAGTCCGTGGTGCCCACCGCGAACGCGCTGGCCGACCTGCTGCCGGAGGTGCGGGCGATCTGCGCCGCCGCCCAGCGCACGGCGCCCAGCGGCAGCCACGACATCCCCGCCTCGACCGGGGGCTACCTCAACGACGTCCACCGGGAGCTCTCCCGGGCCGGCAACGCCATGGCCCAGGCCGCCGAGGCGCTGACCATGGCGCGGTTCATGCGCACCGACGACGAGAGCGCGGCCCACCGCCTGGACGCGGTGGTGCGCCGGGCCGAGGCGGTGCGCGGGCACGTGGATCGCGCCCGGGAGCTGCTCGAGCGCGGATGAGACGGCCGACGGGCCCGCAGGGGATGGACCCAACAGCCTGCTGATGGTTTGATGGACGGCATGACTGCTCCAGCGTTCGACTACCGCGCGGCCGACGACGACTTCGACCCCCGCTGGTCCCGCTCGCGGCTGGGCCGCCCCGGACACCGGGGGCCCGGACGCTACGGCCCCGGCTACGACCTCCCCGGCTACCGCAGGGACCCGTACGGGCGCGGCGGGCGCCGTTCGGGCCTGCGGATGCTGCCGTTCCCGAGCTACTCGACCCGCACCCGGCGGGGCACGAACGTCTCGGTGGGCGGCTGCTGCCTGCCCATCCCGATCGGATGCCTGACCACCACGGTCCTCGCCGGCGCGGCGGCCGTGGTCGTGGGACGCGCCGCCCGCTCCTGAGGACCGGTCCCGGGCGTCGCCGCGGGGCGCCCGGTGGGTCAGGCGGCCACCGGCTGCGCCGCGGCGCCGTGCAGCACCCCGGCCGGCGCGCCCACGGGCACGTCCTGCTCGGCCTCCAGCGGCGCGGCCAGGCGCCAGCCGACCGCCTCCAGGTCCAGCGCCAGCCGGGTGTGCCCGGTCACCGGGCCCTCGTCGCAGTAGCGGCCGAAGGACCGGTGGACGTCCTCGAGCGCGCACCAGCGGACCAGGGCCGCGGCGCCGCCCACGGCGGAGGCCCGGGCGGAGACGGCGCCCACGTTGCGGTCCCGCAGGGCGGTGAGCGCGCGGGCCAGGAACCCCGGCGGCAGCTCGGCGTCCGGGTCGAGCAGCAGGACGAGGTCGCCGGCCTCCATGCGCACCGTGCCCAGGGCCTGGTTCAGGGCCCCGGCGCGATGGTGCGGGTTGTCCACGGTGAGCAGGACCTCGGCCCCGGCGTCCAGCGCCACGTCCACGGTGGCGTCCGTGGACTCGTCCGACATCACGAGGATCCGCTCCGGCGGACGGGACTGGCGGTGGAGCGCGGTGACCGCGTGCCCCACGCGGGCCGCCTCGTCGTGGGCGGGGATGATGGCCGTGATCATGACGACGCCTCCTGCGGGCGGTGACCCCCGCGGCGGAAGACCTGATCGGCTCCCCGAGTGCGTGCTGCAGATGACATCGGATGTCCCCCCTGAACGTCCTGTTCTGCTCCCGATTCTAGGGATCACGACAGACAGTTCACATACGCAAATAGGGGGACGGCGGGGTCTACGGGGCCTCCGGGCCGCACTCCCGGGAGAGCTCCCACACGTTCGCCTCCCCGCGGCGCTCGAACACCACACGGCTCACGAGGGCCTGGATCAGGGCCAGTCCCCGGCCCGACTCCAGGTGCTCCTCGGCCATGGCGCGGCCGAGGTCCACCTCCGCCGGGGCGGCGCCGATCTCGTAGATCATCGCCTCCAGCCGGTGCGGTCCCGCGGCGAGGTCCACCTCGAGCTGGATGGGCGCCTCCGCGGCGGGCACCGCGTGGACCACCACGTTGCCGGCCGCCTCCATGACCGCCAGCGTGAAGGCCATCCGGTCGGCCTCGGGCACGAACGCTGCGGCCTCCCACAGGGCGTCGAAGTCCTCGTGCAGGGCGTCCACGGTCTCGGCGGTGGCCGGGCCGCGCCGGGAGCGGCGGGACGTGCTCTCAGTCATCGGCGAAGGCCGCGTCAGCGGTGTCGTAGGGCGTCAGGACGCGGTGCATGCTGGTGAGCTCGAGGACCATGCGCACCTGGGGGCGGACGTTCGCGATCCGCAGGTCCCCGCCGGCCTGACGGGCCAGCTTGAGGCACCCGATGAGGGCGCCCAGACCGGAGGAGTCCATGAACTCCGTGCCGCCGAGGTCGACCACCACGTGGTTGCTGCCCTCGTCCACGACCCGCGCCACCACCTCCCGCAGCTTCGGCGCTCCCACCATGTTCAGCCGTCCGGTGCCCGTGATGTGGGCGAACCTCGGCTTCTGCTCAACCGTGAACTGCATCGGCTTTCCTCTCCTCCGGGTCGAAGCCCGTGTATCTCGCGGCGGTGACGAGCACGCTCAGCACCACCAGGTCGAAGGCGACCCAGGCCACGTTGACCAGGGTTCCCACCGGTTCGTTCAGCCCCAGCGCCAGGCGCAGCGTGCCGATCACCAGGCCGCGGCGAGCAGGCCCATCACCACCAGCTGCGGGCGGATCAGGTGCCAGGCGGGGCCGGAGTCCTGCCGGACCTTGGGCGTGACCGCGAAGCCGAGGGGCCGGCCGAACCACACGTTGCGCGCGGCGGTGGTGCACGCCCGGATCCAGATGGGGAACAGGGCCAGGCTGTACTGCTGGCCGCGCCACGTGGGGATGCCCCGTCCCACCACCAGGAACAGCAGCTGGTTCACCACCATGAAGGGGATGAACCGGACGAAGAAGTCCCAGCTGAGGCTGCTGACGGGCAGGATGCCCAGCACCAGGTAGACGATGGGCGCCGCGAAGTAGACGACCGCCGCGAAACCGCTGAGGTAGCTCCACATCGTGGCGAAGTACATGAGCCGCTGGCCCCACCCGAGCCGGCGCTGCAGCAGCGGGTTCTCGCGGAGCAGGACCTGCACCGTGCCCTGCGCCCAGCGCAGGCGCTGGGTGAGCATGGTCTTGAGGTCCTCGGGGGCCAGGCCGTGGGCGAGGATCTCGTGGTGGTAGACGCTGCGCCAGCCCAGCCCGTGCAGGCGCATGGCGGTGGCCATGTCCTCGGTGACCGAGATCGTGGCCAGCGGCATCAGCGGCTGGGCCTCGCCGGGCCGCTCCACGGACACCGCCTCGAGCACCTCCCGGACCGGTTCCACCGACGCCAGAGGGGAGAGGTCGCGGCGGGACATCCGGTCCACGGCGGAGGAGAGCTCGTCCGGCCACACCATGCCGTCCTCGGGCGGCAGCTCCAGGGCGGCGATCGAGGCGAGGTCCGCCTCGATCTGGGAGAATTCCTGGGTGACGGTCCGCCGGGCGGCGGCGTCCACGGCCCGATGCAGCCGGTAGGTCAGCTCGGTCAGCGGCGCCCCGGCCCGGAGCTCCGCGCGGGCCCGCTCGGTGGCGGCCTCGACGTCGTCGAGCATCCCGGCGACCACCGGGTTGGCCGCCTCCGGGGACTTCCGGGCCCGGCGCAGGGCGGTCCGGGTGCGGGCGAGGGAATCCCTGACGTCCTGCTCGACCTCCCGGACGTAGCCGGAGAGGCCGAGCTGCATGAGCGCCTCACGGCGCAGGATCGCGTTGGAGCCGCAGAAGAAGGCGGCGTTCCAGCCGTCCTTGCCCTGCTGGATGGGGCCGTAGAACAGCGGGGCCTGGCTGCCCAGGGGATCGTGCGCCGGGACGTTGACGAACCACTGCGGGGTCTGGACGAGCGCCACCTTGCGGTCGTTGAACCAGCCCAGGGTCCGGTCGAGGATCCGCGGGTCCGGCACCTGGTCGGCGTCGAGGATCAGCAGGAACTCGCCCTGGGTGAGCATCAGGGCGTTGTTGAGGTTGCCGGCCTTGGCGTGGCGGGGCCGGTCGGCCCAGTCCGCGCTGCGCGTCAGATAGCCCAGCCCGTGCTCGGCGGCGAGGGCCTCCAGCTCGGGCCGGGCGCCGTCGTCGAGGATCCACGTGCTGTGCGGGTGCCTGATCGCCTTCGCGGCCAGGGCGGTGCCCATCACGAGGTCGAGCGGCTCGTCGTAGGTGGTGATGAAGACGTCCACCGTGGCGCCCGCGGGCGGGTCCCCGGCCTCTCCCCGGCGCCGGAGGCGCCACACGGTCAGCCCGAACAGCGACACGTCGATGAGGCTGTAGGTCTCGGCGAGCACGAGGGGCACGGCGATCCACCACGCGGCCCAGTTCAGCGACTCGAGCCAGCGCCAGGCGATGTAGTTGACGCCCAGCAGGAGGGTCAGGACGACCAGCAGCCGGACGAGGAAGCGGTTCATGCCCCGGCCCGCGGTTCCGGGAGCCGGCGCAGGACCACCGCGGTCACGTCGTCGCCGGGTCCGTCCGCTGCCGGGGCGGCGCCGCGGGCGAGGTCGAGAACGGCCGCGCAGACCGCCCGGGCGTCCGCGCCGCGGGAGGTGGCCTCGGCCACGGCGTGCACGGCCTCGTCCACGTCCTCGTAGGCGTCGAGCAGGCCGTCGCTGACCACCACGAGCGCGTCGCCGGGTGCGAGCGCGAACCGGCCGGGCGTCCAGCTGGTGCCGGGGACCGCGCCCACGGGCGGGCCGCCCGGGCGGAGCCGCGCGACGCCGTCCGCGTGCACGTGCAGGCCCAGGCCGTGGCCGGCGTCGACGTAGTCGACCACCCCGCGGGCCGTGTCCAGCCGGGCGTGGAAGAGCGTGACGAAGGACCCGGAGTGGTCGAGGTCGTTCTCGAGGTGGCGGCAGGTGTCCCGGAAGGCCCGCTCCATGTCGGGCTGCCCGGCGGCCGAGCGCAGCACGGCCCGGACCGTGGCGGCGATGAGCGCGGCGCCCATGCCCTTGCCCATGGCGTCGGCCAGGGAGACCTGCAGGCCGCCCTCGGTGGCGTACCAGTCGAAGAAGTCCCCGCCCACGCTGCGGGAGGGCCGGCACGCGCCGGCCACGTCGTAGCCGGCCACGACCGGGGCGGCCGAGGGCAGGAGGCTGCGCTGGACCTCCGCGGCGCGGCGCAGCTCCTCCGCGTCGGCCTGCTCCGCCCGGGCACGCGGGCGGCGGAACATCGCCTCGATCCGCGCCTGCAGCTCGCGCGGGCTGAACGGTTTGCTGATGTAGTCGTCCGCCCCGATCTCCAGGCCCTCGAGCCGGTCGATCTCGCCCGGGCGGGCGGTGACCATGAGGAGATAGGCGTCCGAGAACTCCCGGACCCGCCGGCACACCTCCATGCCGTCGAGGTCGGGCAGGTTCAGGTCGAGGGTGATGAGGTCGGCGCCGTTGCGGCGGACGGCCTCGAGGCCCTCGCGGCCGGTCGCGGCCGTGGTCACGGCGAAACCGCGCATGCCGATGGTCTGGGCGAGCAGGTTGCGGATGTCGTCGTGATCCTCGATGACGACGGCACGACGGCCCTGGGGGGAGGGGGTCATGGACCCATTAAGCCGCTAATCTTTGCGAATGTCATCCCGACCCTCCGGGGACGGCCCACCCGCGTCGGAAGTGCTTCCCGTGGACCGCATGCTCACCGCCCTGTCCCTCGACCGGCTCAGCTTCCACGAACTGTCGATGCGCCGGAGGGTGCTGCTGAGCCAGCTGCCGTTCAGCGTCACGACGGTGGTGCTCGTCCTCGGCGTCTGGGTGGCCCACGCACCCCTGCGCGGGGACCTCCAGCTCCACCTCGCGACGGCGCTGACCCTGGTGCTGACGGCCCTGTGCGTGCTGGTGCCGTGGGACCGGCTGCCCGACGGCGCGTTCCTGGCCGTGCCCGTCCTGGACTTCGTGCCCCTCACGCTGCTCCGGGAGGCGACGCTCGGCTGGGTGACCGGGGTGGGCATCATGGCGGCCTTCCCCGTCGTCTGGCTCGCCGGCTCGGGGCGGCTGCCCCGCGCCGCCGCCCCGCTGGGCTTCCTGCTGACCCTGGCCATGGTCTGGGTCCCGCTCCTCGTCCCGCCGCGGCCGCTCACCGCGCAGATGGTCACGGCGCCGCTGCTGATCCCGTTCATGCTGCTGAGCATCGGGATCACCGTCCAGGTGCTCTCGAACAGCATGGAGCGGCAGAACGCCGAGCTGACGGCCAAGGACGCGCAGCTCCGCCGCCTGCTGGCCGTGACCGCGCGCCGGGAGCGGCTGCTGCAGACCGTCATGGACGCGGTGGACGTGGGGGTGCTGGCCATCGACGAGGACGGCCACGACGTCCTCATGAACCGGCGCCAGCGCCGGATCCACCAGCTGTCGCTGCCCGAGGGCATGTCCGACGGCGCCGAGGCGGACCTGCTGATCTACGCGGATGCGGAGGGGACGCCCCTGCTCCCGGAGGAGCGGGTGGCGGCCCGCGCGGTGCGCGGGGAGTCCTTCTCGGACGTCCTGGTCTGGGCCGGCCGGGCCCCGGCTCAGCGGGTGCTCTCCGTCTCCGCGCGGGTCATGCGCGACGACGACGGACGCCCGGAGGGCTCCGTGCTGTCCTTCAACGACGTCACGGAGCTCGTCGCCGCCCTGCAGGCCAAGGACGACTTCCTGGCCGGCGTCTCGCACGAGCTGCGCACGCCGCTGACCTCGATCCGGGGCTACACCGAGCTGCTGGCCATGGACGACGGGCTGCCCGGGCACGTCCGCTCCGGCCTGGAGGTCATCGAGCGCAACGCCGACCAGCTGCTGGTCCTGGTGGAGGACCTGCTGGGCACGGCGAGCTCGGCGCTCGAGCCGCAGCTCGTGTCCGCCGACCTCGTGCAGGTGGTCGAGCAGTCCGTCGCCGCGGCCGGCCCGAAGGCCGCCGCCGGTGGAGTGGACCTGCACGTCGAGGTGCCGCGCCGCCTCGTGCTGGAGTGCGACCCCGTGCGGCTCGGCCAAGTGCTGGACAACCTCCTCTCCAACGCGATCAAGTACTCGCCGTCCGGCGGGCCCGTCACGGTGAGCGTCACCCCCGCCGGGCGCGCCGTGCAGATCCGGGTGGCCGACCGCGGCATGGGCATGCGGCCGCAGGACGCCGAGGACGTCTTCGGCCGGTTCTTCCGCAGCCCCAACGCGCGGATGAGCACGATCCCCGGGCTGGGGCTGGGGCTGGCGGTCGCCCGGGAGATCGTCGAGCGCCACGGCGGGAGCATCCGCTGCGAGAGCGCGCTGGGGGAGGGCACGGTCTTCACGGTCGTCCTGCCGCTCGCCGGCCCCGGGTCCGCCGGCGCGGGCCCGCGCGAGGCCCTGCAGCGGCACGGCTGACGCACCGAGCAGGGGCTGGGCGCGGGGACGACGGAGGCTCCGGACCCTGGTGGGTCCGGAGCCTCCGGGTGGAGCCTCCTGTCGGAATCGAACCGACGACCTTTTCATTACGAGTGAAACGCTCTACCGACTGAGCTAAGGAGGCCTGCACGTCGCCGTCCGGGACGGGATCAGTGCAGGTGAAACTGTAGCAGAGAGCGTCCGGGCGGCCGCAATTCCGGCCGTCCCGGCGTGGTGCGGGTGCGGCACCGGCCCGGTGCCCGCGTTCCCCGGGTGTTCACCCGCCCTTCGGCCGCCACGCCTTCCGGGTCCGGGGCCTGGAGCGCACCATGGACGGACACGACGACGGGGTGGCCGGTGAGGGCTCTCCCGGGACAGGAGGGCCCCGGTGGGCGAGACGGCTCAGGACCTCGACCTGGCGTTCCTGGACATGTCCGGGACCCTGTTCCACGACAACGGGATCGTGGAGCGGGCCTTCGGGCGGACAGCGGCCGGCCTGGGCGTGGACCCGGGCTCCGAGCGGTTCCGGCAGATGCTGGAGCACCTCCGCAGCAGTCCGGGGCAGTCGCGGTCCGAGGTGCTCGAGCAGCTCTTCGCCGCCGAGCCGGACCGGGCGCGGCGGGCCGTCCGGGACTTCGAGCGCCACCTCGACGACCTCCTGGCCGCCGAGGGAGTGTGCCCGGTGGAGGGCGCGGAGGAGGCGGTCGCGCAGCTGCGCGCGGCCGGGCTGCGGGTGTGCCTGGCCACCGGCCACAACCGGCACAGCATGAACACACTGCTGGAGCAGCTGGGCTGGACGGGCCTCGCCGACCTCAGCCTGTGTCCCTCGGACGCGGGGCGCGGGAGGCCCTGGCCGGACATGGTCCTCACCGCGGTGCTGGCCCTGGACCTCGGCGACGTCCGCCGCGTGATGGTCGTCGGGGACACGGCGGCGGACATGCAGGCCGGCCGGCGGGCCGGATCGGCCGCCGTCGTCGGGGTCCGCACGGGCGCGCACCCCGCCGAGGCCCTGCGCGCGGCCGGTGCACACGTGGTGGTGGACTCGGTCCGGGACCTGCCCGGCCTCCTCCGGGCGCCCGTGGCCTCTCGCCGCTGATCCGCCCCGGCACGGATCCGTCCTCCGCCCCGGGAGCAGGACGGCGCCGTCTGCTGGCATGCTGTGCGGGGGGACCGGCGGGCCGCCGTTCCCCGCCCTCGTCCGCCAGCACACCCCAGAGGAACCCCATGGAACGCCCCGCCCCGCCCCTCCACCGCTCCTGGCGTACCTCGCAGCGCGTGCTGATCACGGGGCTGACGCTCGCCTTCGGGGTGCTGGGGCTGGTCGTCCTGCTCGCCGGTGCCGAGGCCGGGGTCCGGGCCTGGCACGGCCGGGCGGACCTGTGGCTGGAGGCCGCCGCGGCGACCGCCCCGGACGTCGGGGACCTGGCCCCGGGTCTCAGCTCGGAGGCTACGACCTGGTGCACCTGCGGGTGACGGGGGCGGAGCCCTCGAGCATGGTCCTCTACGCGCTGACCCTGGCCCTGGGCACGGTGGTCTTCGCCGGCATCTGCTTCTTCCTCGCCTACCTGTGCCACCGCATCCACCTCGGCAAGCCGTTCGACCGGGTCCTGACCGTGGGGCTGACGGTCTCCTCGGTCTCGCTCGTGGCGCTGTCCCTGCTGGGCCCGTTCCTGTTCGCGGCCGCGCAGGGGAGGATCTTCGCCGCCCTCGGCGTGGAGCTCGGCCGGGCGCCGTTCGTCAACGGCTGGTCCTTCGGGGACACCGACGCGGTGCTGCTGGTCGCCGGGGTGTTCCTCGGCCTGCTGGCCCTCGCCTTCCGCGCGGGCGGCTGGTGCCAGCGCGCCGAGCTCGCCCGGGCCTGACCGGGCGGTCCGGCGCGGGTGCGCGCCGGGGCGGCCCGCTCAGTCCTGCACCGGCGGATCCAGGGACACGACCGCCAGGAAGCCGCGGCCGGTGAGCTCGGGAGCGTCCGGCTCGCCGCCGCGCACGGTGTCGAGGACCCCGACGTCCTCGGTGGTCCTCCCGGTCGTCCTCGCCGTGGTCTCTCCGGGGGCCGTCTCCGTGCTCTGCTCCGCGGCCCCGCCGGCCGTGAGCACGGCGCGGCCGGAGAGCAGGACCGCGAGCTGGTCCGCGAACACCGGGTGCGGGCGCTTCGGGGACAGTTCCAGGACCACCACGTGCGCCCGGACGGCCTCGCGCGGGGCCAGGACCTCGAGCGCGCGGACCGGGCCGGTGGGCAGCGCGACGTCGACGGGCTCGTCGGCGGGGCCCCGGAAGGGCCGGTGCCGCTCCAGCGCCTGCTCCCGCCCGCCGGTCCCGAGCACGAGCAGCTCGCCGTCGACGACGGTGAGCACGCGCTCCGCCCCCGCGGCGGCGGGCAGCGTGCCGGGGCGCTCGAGGTCGAGCAGCGAGAGCAGCCAGGCGCCGTCCGGGCCGGCCGCGATCCGGCGCACCGTGCGGCCCCCGGCCCGGGTGACGGGCAGGTCGCCGGCGCGCAGCAGGACGGGGTGGGGGAGCGGGTCGGTCACAGGAGCCTCCGGTCGGCGGTCGTGGGCGGGGTCAGGAGCACGTGGTCCCCTCCTCGGGCAGCTCGCCCTCGAGCAGGTAGGCGTCCACGGCGTCCTGCACGCACTCGTCGCCCGAGGCGTAGGCCGTGTGCCCGTAGCTGTCGTAGCTGAGCAGGCGGGCGCTCTCCAGCTGCTCCGCGAGCGCCTCGGACCAGTGGTAGGGGGTCGCGGGGTCGTGCGTGGTCCCCACGACGAGGATCGGGCCGGCGCCGGCGGCGTCGACCGGAGCTGGCGCGGCCGCGGGCTCCACCGGCCAGCCCTGGCACGCCGCGTCGCCGTAGCCGAGGTAGGGGCCGAAGGTCGGCGCGGCCTGCTCGAGCTGCTCCTGGTGCCGGGCCATCTGCTCCTCGGTGACCGTCCCGGCGGACCGGTCGAGGCAGCTGACCGCGGTGAAGGCCATCGTGGTGTTGTTCGCGTACCGGCCCTCGGCGTCACGCCCGTGGGTGGCGTCGGACAGCGCCAGCAGCGGGGAGAAGTCCCCGTCGAAGGCGGCCCCCAGGGCCTCGTTGAGCTGCGGGTAGGACGTGGTGGTGTACAGCGGGGTCAGGATGCCCTCCACCACGTTCGTGGCGGTGACCCGGCGCCCGTCCCCGGCGGTGACGGTGCCCTCCTCGACCGAGGCGATGAGCTCCTGGATCCGGGCCGTCGCCGCGTCCGTGCTCGACCCGCCGACCACGCAGCCGCGGATCTCGGCCTGGCACACCTGGACCCAGTGCCGCAGGTTCTCCTCGAAGCCCACGGCCTGGTCCGCCGTGGCCTCCTGGTCGCTGAGGGTCGGGTCCACGCCGCCGTCGAGCACGAGCCGGCCCACCCGCTCGGGGAACAGGTCGGCGTACACGGCGCCCAGGTGGGTGCCGTAGGAGAAGCCCAGGTACGTGGTCCGCTCGTCGCCCAGGACCGCCCGCAGGACGTCCATGTCCCGGGCGGCGCTGGCGGTGTCCATCTCGGCCACCAGGTCCCCGGAGTTCTGCACGCACTGCGCGCCCAGCCGCCGGTACTCCTCGCGGATCTCGTCGGCGGGCTCGGACCCCGGGTCGAACATCGGCTCGGCGCGCCACGCGTCCAGCTCGGCGTCGTCGAGGCACTCGATCCCCGCGGAACGGCCCACGCCCCGCGGGTCGAAGCCCACGACGTCGTAGACCCGGCGCACCTCGTCCGTGACCGTGTACTCGGCGAAGGCCGTCGCGTCCACCCCGGAGGCACCGGGGCCGCCCGGGTTGATCAGGAGGCTCCCGCGGGCCTGCCCCTCGGCCGGGAGGCGGGACATCACCACGGTGGTGGTCTCCCCGGACGGGTCGTCGTAGTCCAGGGGCACCTCCACGGCGGCGCACCGGAGGTCGTCCTCCGCGCCGTTCGTCTCGATCTCGAACTCGCACCGGCCCCAGTCCACCGACTGGGTGTAGAACCGCTCGAGCTCCGCGGGCGTGCCCTCCACCACGGCGCCGCTCGCGCCCCCGGACGGCTCGTCCGTGCCGGAGGCGCCGAGGGAGGAGCACCCGCCCAGGAGCAGGCCCGCCGCGGTCAGCGCGGCCGCCGCGGGCAGGGGCGTGCGGCGTGGTCGGGGGGCGCGGCGGATCATGGGGCTCCTCGGGGAACGGGCGTCGGACGGGGTCACAGCAGGGAGACGGCCATCGCCTCGAACGCGAGCTGCGCACTGACGTTGGTGCGGATCCGGTCGCGGGTCCGGCTGATCGCGTCGATGCGCTGCAGGGTCTGCTCGGGGGTGGCGTTGGAGGCGTGGTCCTGCAGCTGCTGGGCCAGGTGCTCGTTGACCAGACCGGAGCCCGTGCGCAGCTGCAGGGTCAGGACGTCCCGGTAGAAGGTGGTGAGGTCGATGAGGAAGCGGTCCAGGGTGTCGGTCTGGATCCGCCGGGAGCGCCGCTTCTGGTCCGCCTCGAGCCGGTTCAGCGCGCCGCGGATGGCCGGCGGCACCCGGCCCGACTCGGGCGCTCCGAGCGCCACGAGCAGCTGCTTGCGCTCCGACTCGTTGCGGGCCTCGGCGTCCGCCTGGGACTCCTCGACCGCGATCTTGTGCAGCCGGTCCGCGGCGCGCACGGCGTCGGGCACCCCGGAGAGCTTCAGGGGGATGGACACGACCTCCTGCCGCCGCGACCGGGCGTCGTCGTAGAGGGCGAGCCGCTTGGCGATGCCGACGTGGGACTGGGCGAGCCGGGCGCTCTCCTGCGCCCGCTGCCGGGGCACCCCGTGCCGGCGGATGAGCAGCTCCGCGACGTCCTCGACCGCCGGGACCTTCAGCGTGGCGGGCCGGCAGCGGGAGCGGATGGTCACGAGCACGTCCATCGGACTGGGGGCGCACAGCAGCCAGATCGTGTTCGGCGGGGGCTCCTCGATGGCCTTGAGCATGACGTTGGAGGTGCGCTCCACCATCCGGTCGGCGTCCTCGACCACCATCACGCGCCAGCGGCCCACCGACGGCCGGTCCTGGGCGCGGACCACGAGCTCCCGGGCCTCGTCGATGGTGATCTGCGGGTTCTCCGTGACGAAGTGGGTGAGGTCGGCGTGCGAGCTGGCCAGCACCGTGCGGCACGCGTGGCAGTGCCCGCAGCCGCGGTCGGCGGGGTCCTGCTGCTCGCACAGCAGCGCCGCCGCGAAGGCCAGGGCCGCGTTGGACCGGCCGGAGCCCGGCGGACCGGTGAACAGCCACGCGTGGGTGGGGCGGTCCTCCTGCGCCGCGCGGCGCAGCTGCCCGACCACGGACTCCTGGCCCAGGAGCTGGTCCCACACGCTCACGAGGCCACCTCCGCGGCGGTCCGGGGCAGCGCGACCAGGCGGTTCCGGACGGCGGCCGCCAGCTCCTCGGCGGGCCGGGTCGCGTCGAGCACCAGGTAGCGGCCCGGGGCCCGTGCCGCCAGCTCGAGGAAGGCCTCGCGGTTGGCGTCGTGGAAGGTGTCGGGCTCGAGCTCCAGGCGGTCGCCGGCGCCGCCGTCGCGGGCCTCCCGGCGGGTGCGGCCCGTGGGCGCGGGGACGTCCAGCAGCACGGTGAGGTCGGGCACGAGGCCGGCGGTCGCCCAGTCGTTGAGCTCTGCGACACGGTCGACCCCGAGCCCGCGCCCGGCGCCCTGGTAGGCGGCGGAGGAGTCGGCGTAGCGGTCGCAGACCACGGTGCGCCCGGCCGCGAGGGCGGGGCGGATGAGCTGCTCGACGTGGGCGGCGCGGGCGGCCGCGAACAGCAGGGCCTCGGTGCGGGCGTCCACCGGGCCGTGCGCCGGGTCCAGGACCAGGGCGCGCACCCGGTCGCCCAGGGGGGTGCCGCCCGGTTCCCGGGTGCGCACGACGTCGTGCCCCTCCGCGCACAGCACGTCGGCGAGCAGGCGGGCCTGCGTGGACTTCCCGGCGCCGTCCCCGCCCTCGAACACGACGAAGACCCCGCGCCGGGCAGGCGCGGGGGAGCGCTCCGGGGCGGAGGAGGACGGCGGGGCGGGAGCCGGTCGGGAGGTCACCCCACCAGCCTATCGACCGCGGGGGACAGGGAGCGCTCCGCGCTCTGCCGCTGGGGACCCGGCGGGCCGCTAGCCTGTGACCATGACTGCGCGCCCCGAGACCCCGTCCGCCCACTCCACCGACGCCCTGCGCCCGGACACCGTGGTGGTGGCCGGCGGGCGGCCCGCACCGGAGCACGACGCCCCGGTCGGGCCCGCCATCGTCCTGACCTCGACGTACCGGGGCTCCGGCGGCCTCGACGCCGCCGACCGCGCCTACGGGCGCTACAGCAACCCCACGTGGGAGGACATGGAGGGAGTCCTGGCCCGGCTCGAGGGGGCCGACCGGCCCGGGCTGCTCTACGCGTCGGGCCTGGCGGCGATCGCCTCGGTGCTGTCCCTCGTCCCCGCGGGCGGGTGCCTGGTCATGCCCCGGCACAGCTACCAGGGCTCCCTGGCCCTGGCCAAGGACCTCGAGGCGCGCGGGCTGCTGACGATCGTCACCGTGGACGTCGCGGACACCGAGGAGGTCCTGGCCGCCCTCGGCGCCGCGGACCTGCTGTGGCTCGAGAGCCCCACCAATCCCATGCTCGAGGTCGCCGACCTCCCGGCGCTGCTCGCCGCGGCGCGGGAGCGCGGTGTGCTCACGTGCGTGGACAACACCTTCGCCACGCCCCTCGTCCAGCGCCCGCTGGAGCACGGCGCCGACGTGGTCGTGCACTCCGTGACCAAGTACCTGGCCGGGCACTCCGACGTCGTGCTGGGGGCGGCCGTCACCTCCGACGCCGGCCTGTGGGACCGGCTGAAGGCCCACCGCTCGCTGCACGGGGCGATCCCCGGACCGTTCGAGGCGTGGCTCGCGCTGCGGGGGATGCGGACCCTCGCGCTGCGGATCGAGCGCTCCGCGGCGACGGCGGGCGAGCTCGCCCGCCGGCTGCAGGAGCACCCGGCCGTGCTGGAGGTGCGCTACCCCGGTCTGCCCGGGGACCCGGGGCACGAGCGCGCCGCCGCGCAGATGGACGGGTTCGGCGCGATCGTGGCCATCGTCCCCGCGGGGGACGTCGAGGCGGTCGAGGCGGCGGTGGAGCGCCTGCGGGTGTGGACCCCCGCGACCTCCCTCGGCGGGGTCGAGTCGCTGATCGAGCGCCGGCGCCGGCACCACGAGGAGCCGCGCAGCGTGCCGGAGACGCTGCTGCGCCTGTCGGTGGGCATCGAGAACGTCGAGGACCTCTGGGAGGACCTCGACCGCGCCCTGTCCGCGATCGACAGGTAGGCTGGGACCGTGGACATTCCCTGGGTCTTCTATCTCGTGCGATTCATCGACATCGCCCTCGCGCTGGTCGTCGCCGGCCTGGCCGTGTGGGCCTTCGTCGACTGCCTGACCAAGGCGCCGGTGCAGTTCCAGCGCGCGTTCAAGCGCACCAAGGGCTTCTGGCTCGCCCTGACCGGGGGGTCCCTCGCGTTCACGGTCTTTACCCTGCTGCTGCTGCGGCCCAGCCTCTTCGTCCTGCTCATCGCGGGCACCGCCGTGGGCGTCTACCTCGCCGACGTCCGCCCGGCCGTGGGCCTGGAGTCCAAGGGGCCCAACAGCTGGTGACCCGCCCCGTGGCGCCCGCTTGTCCCGGGCTCGTGCCCGGATGGAAGAATGGGGCCATGGCTACCGAATCAGCACCGTACAAGCTCGTCCTGCTCCGCCACGGACAGTCCGACTGGAACGAGAAGAACCTGTTCACCGGGTGGGTGGACGTGGACCTCACCGACAAGGGCCGGGAGGAGGCCGTCCGCGGCGGTGAGCTGCTCGTGGAGAAGGGCATCGCCCCGGACGTCCTGCACACCTCGCTGCTGCGCCGGGCGATCACCACGGCGCACCTCGCGCTGGACCGGGCGGACCGGCACTGGATCCCCGTCAAGCGGTCGTGGCGGCTCAACGAGCGCCACTACGGTGCCCTGCAGGGCAAGGACAAGACCCAGGTCCGCGAGGAGTACGGCGACGAGCAGTTCATGACCTGGCGGCGCTCCTACGACGTCCCGCCGCCCGAGCTGGACGACTCCGACCAGTACTCCCAGGCCGGGGACCCCCGGTACGCCGACGTGGAGGACGCCCCCCGCACCGAGTGCCTCAAGGACGTCCTCGACCGCTTCATGCCCTACTGGGAGCAGGAGATCGTGCCCGACCTGCAGGCCGGGCGCACCGTGCTCGTGGCGGCGCACGGCAACTCGCTGCGCGCGCTGGTGAAGCACCTGGACGGCATCTCCGACGACGACATCGCGGCGCTGAACATCCCCACGGGCATCCCGCTCTACTACGAGCTGGACGAGGACCTGCGTCCCGTGGTGGCCGGCGGCGAGTACCTCGACCCGGAGGCCGCGGCCAGCTCGATCAAGGCGGTCGCCAACCAGGGCAAGAAGTAGGCCCGGCACCGCAGCACGCCGAAGGGCCGGCCCCACCGCTGCGGTGGGGCCGGCCCTTCGGCGTTCCCGGGCGCGGACCGTGCCGCGCCCGGGCGGGGACTCACTCGCCGCCGTCGCGGCCCACGTGCCCGTGGCCGGTCGGGCGGTCGGAGCTGGCGGGGACCCAGTCCCCGGTCACGAGGTAGGAGACCTTGCGGGTCACCGAGACACCGTGGTCGCCGATCCGCTCGAGGTAGCGGGAGCACAGGGTGACGTCCACGGCCGTGGGCACCGAGCAGTCCCAGGTGGGGGCGGCCAGGGCGTCGAACACCGACTGGTGCAGCGCGTTGACCTCGCCCTTCAGGGCGTAGATGTCGTCGGCGAGGGAGAGGTCGCGGGTCTGGAGCACCTGGATGACGCGGTCCACGATCTGCAGGTCGAGGTCGAACATGCGGGTGAACGTCTCCACGAGCGGCTCGGGGATGACCGGGTCCGGGTAGCGCAGGCGGACGGCCTGGGCCAGGTGGCGGGCCAGGTCCCCGGCGCGCTCGAGGGAGGCGCTCATCCGCAGCGCCCCCACGATCATCCGCAGGTCCGAGGCCACCGGGCTCTGCAGGGCGAGGATGTCGATCGAGCGCTCGTCGAGGTCGTTCTGCAGGAAGTCGATCCGGGCGTCGTTGGAGATGACCTCCTCGGCCAGCTGGATGTCCGCGTCGAGGAGGGCGTCCTTGGCGCGGGCGAGGGCCTCGCGCACCAGGGTCGCGATCTGGATGAGCTCCTCCCCGACCTGGTGGAGTTCTGCCTGGAAAACCTTGCGCACGGGTGTGTCCTTTCGAGATGCGGCACGTCCGCGGCCCGCCGCCGGGTACGGCGCGGGGCGGAACGGATGACGAGGGGCGAGGTGCGAGCACACCCGCCGCCAGGGTCACAGCCAGGAGTGAACTTCCGCTCATCTTAGGATGAACGTTCGTTGAACCCGTAGCCCGTGACGCCCGGGGTGACCTCCCCGCGGCGGCGGAAGCCTAAGCTGGATCCGTGAGTCCAACTGCCATCGCCGTCGTCGCCGGCCTGCTCGGCTTCGCCCTGGGCGTGAGCGGTCTGATCGGCCTGCGGCTGAGCGGCCGCGGACGCCGCGCCCGCGCCGACGTGCAGGAGCCCACCCTGCCGGACGGCACCGCCGACGTCCTCGCCGTGATCGGGCGCGCCTACGTGGTGGTGGACGGCGTCGACGGCGTGGTGCGCGCCTCCCCGGCCGCCTACGCGTTCGGCCTGGTCCGGGGGCACACGGTGGTGCACGACCAGATGCTGGAGATGATCCGCCGCGCCCGGCGCAGCGGGGTCATCGAGGAACGGCGGGTGGAGCTGTCCCGGGGGCCCTTCCAGACCGGTGCCGTGGTGCTCGACGTCCGGGTCGCCCCCATCGCCGAGGAGTACATCCTGCTGCTCGCCGACGACCAGACCGAGATCGCCCGGGCGCAGTCGATCCGCAACGACTTCGTGGCCAACGTCTCGCACGAGCTGAAGACCCCGGTGGGAGCGATCGGGCTGCTCGCCGAGGCGATCGAGGACGCGGCCGAGGACGAGGAGGCCGTGCGCCGCTTCGCCCAGCGGCTGCACAAGGAGTCCGTCCGCCTCACCGCCCTGGTGCAGGACATCATCGAGCTCTCCCGGCTGCAGAGCGCCGACGTCGTCACCGAGGGCCGGCCCGTGGACCTCAACCAGGTGATCGCCGACGCCGTGGACCGCAACCGGTTCCCCGCCGAGACCAAGCGGATCGAGCTGGTGGTCGGCGGCCGCGTGAGCCGTCCCGTCTTCGGCGACCCCGACCTGCTGGTCACGGCGCTGCGCAACCTCATCGACAACGCGGTGCACTACTCCCCGGAGGGCACCCGCGTGGCGTCGGCGTCCGCGAGCGGGACGGCATGGCGCAGATCTCGGTCACCGACCAGGGCCCGGGCATCCCCGAGGACGAGCAGGACCGGATCTTCGAGCGCTTCTACCGCGTGGACGCGGCCCGATCCCGGCGCACGGGCGGGACCGGGCTGGGCCTGAGCATCGTCAAGCACGTCATGTCGCAGCACGGCGGGGAGGCCACCGTGTGGTCGCAGCCGGGCCGCGGCTCCACCTTCACCCTGCGCATCCCCCAGATCGAGGGCGCCGACGAGCTCGAGGACACCGCCCCGGCGGCCTCCGGCGCGTCCGCCCCACCGGCGCCCCCGACGGCGCGACCCGAACCAGTGACCACGACCCCACGGCCGGCCGCCCCCGCGCGCCGGACCGGGAGCACGGAGGACCGACAGTGACCCGCATCCTGATCGTCGAGGACGAGGAATCCCTCAGCGACCCCCTCTCGTACCTGCTGGGGAAGGAGGGCTTCGAGGTGCAGGTCGTGGACAACGGCGTCGACGCCGTCACGGAGTTCGACCGGGCCGGGGCCGACCTGCTGCTGCTGGACCTCATGCTCCCCGGGCAGTCCGGCACCGAGGTGTGCCGGCAGGTGCGGCAGCGCTCCTCGGTGCCGATCATCATGCTCACCGCCAAGGACGCCGAGATCGACAAGGTGGTGGGGCTCGAGCTGGGCGCCGACGACTACGTCACCAAGCCATACTCCTCGCGCGAGCTCGTGGCCCGGATCCGTGCCGTGCTGCGCCGCCAGGCGGAGCCCGAGGAGCTCGTGACCGCCACCGTGCAGGCAGGCCCCGTGCGGATGGACGTGGAGCGCCACGTGGTGAGCGTCAACGGGGAGCAGGTGGCGATGCCGCTCAAGGAGTTCGAGCTGCTGGAGATGCTGCTGCGCAACGCGGGCCGGGTGCTGACCCGCGGGCAGCTCATCGACCGGGTCTGGGGATCGGACTACGTGGGGGACACCAAGACCCTCGACGTCCACGTCAAGCGCCTGCGCGCCAAGATCGAGCCCGACCCCTCCACGCCGCGGCACCTGGTCACGGTGCGCGGCCTGGGCTACAAGTTCGAGGCCTGAGCGCCCGCCGCGGAGCCCACCGCGCCGGTGCACCGCTCCGGTGCACGGGCAGGGCCCGGGCCCCGCACCGCGGGTCCCGGGCCCTGCCCGTGCGCCTCGGCCTCGGATCAGTGCTCGTCGGCCTGCTGGCCTCCCACGAAGGCCTCGTCGCCGGGCTCCGCCGGGACGTTGGACGGATTGGCCGGGGTGGTCGGGGCCCCGCCGGGAATGAACTCGGCGTAGCGGGGGAAGGTGTGGTCGAGCACCGGCACGGAGTCGATCAGGGTCTCGCCGGCCGCGCTGAACTCGGTCTCGACCATCAGGCCGGGCATGGCGCCGGCCGGCTCGAGGATCACGGGCTCGCCCTCCTCGAGCTTCACGGTGACTCCGGCCGGGACGTCGATCTCGGCGGTGGCCTCACCGGTGTCCAGGGTGACGGTCACGTCCTCGGCCGACTCGTTGTCGATGCTGCCCAGCAGCCGGCCCGGGGCCTCGGCGCTCTCGGCCACGATGAGCATGTCCGTCAGGTTGATGTCGCCCATCTCCACCACGATGCCGTCCGCGGGCGCGTAGCCCACCTCGGCGGTGGCCACCGGGTTGATGGCGCTGCACCCGCTGGCGGTGAGCAGGGCGGCCACGGCGGCGGCACTGAGGCCTGCGCGCTTCAGGGACTTGCGGGCGGCGGTCTTCACGGCGCGTACTCCTCGGAGCTCAGGACGATGTCCCGATCAGCTTATCCGTTTGCCGACGGATCGTCCGCATCGCCGGCCGCCGGGGGGCCGTTCACGGCGGATCGGCGAATCCTACACCGTGTTAGAATGGACGTTCTGAAAGGGGTATTTCCATATGGTTTTTGAGGTTGGCGAGACGGTTGTCTACCCGCACCACGGCGCGGCGACCATCGAGGAGATCAAGACCCGCACCATCAAGGGCGAAGAGAAGATGTATCTCAAGCTCAAGGTGACCCAGGGCGATCTGGTCATCGAGGTCCCCGCGGAGAACGTGGACCTGGTGGGCGTTCGCGACGTCGTCGACGAGGACGGGCTGAAGAAGGTCATCTCGGTCCTGCAGGCGAAGGACACCGAGGAGGCCAGCAACTGGTCCCGGCGGTACAAGGCCAACCTGGAGAAGCTCGCCTCGGGCGACGTCCTGAAGGTCGCCGAGGTCGTGCGCGACCTGTGGCGCCGGGACCGCGACCGCGGGCTCTCCGCGGGGGAGAAGCGGATGCTGACGAAGGCCCGCCAGATCCTCACCTCCGAGCTCGCCCTCGCCAAGAAGATCGACGAGGAAGAGGCCGAGAAGCGCCTCGACGACATCCTCGCGTCCTGACCTCCCCGTGACCGGGAACGGGCCACGGCCCACGACGGCGACCCCGCCCTCCTCGGAGGGCGGGGTCGCCGTCGTCGTCGTGGCGGCCGGATCCGGCACCCGGCTCGGGCACGGCATCCCCAAGGCCCTCGTGCCGCTGGACGGCCGCCCCCTGCTCGAGCACGCCCTGCGCGGCGTCGCCGAGGCCGGGATCGCCGACCGGGTGCTCGTCACGGTCCCCGCCGGCGACGTCGAACTGTCCGCCCTGGCCCGGGAGCACGGGGCGCTGCCCGTGACCGGCGGCGCCTCCCGCGCCGCGTCGGTCCGCGCGGCCCTGGCCGTGCTGGAGGGCTCCGGGTGCGCCGCGGTGCTGGTCCACGACGCCGCGCGCTGCCTGACCCCGCCCTCGGTCTTCCGGTCCGTGGCGCGGCGCGTGCGCTCGGGGGCGCGGGCCGTGGTGCCGGTGCTCCCCGTCGCGGACACGATGCGCCGGGTCGACGAGGCCGGCCGCTCACTCGGGACCGTGGACCGCACGGTCCTGCGCGCGGTGCAGACCCCCCAGGGCTTCGAGCTCGCGCTGCTGCGCGCGGTCGACCGCGCCGCCGCCGAGGCCGGCACGGACCCGGAGACCGTCACCGACGACGCCTCGCTCGTGGAGACCCACGCCCCCGGCGTCGCCGTCCGGACGGTCCCGGGCCACGAGCACGCCTTCAAGATCACCCGGCCCCTCGACCTCGTGCTGGCCGAGGCCGTGCTCCGGGGCCGGGCGCCCGGCGCCGCCGGCACGGTCCCGGTCGCCGTCGGGCCCTCGACCGTCACCGTCCCCGAGGAGCGCTGACCCGTGAACCTGCCCCGCACCGGCATCGCCGTGGACGTCCACGCCTTCGGGCCCGAGGGCACCCCGCTGTGGGTCGCCGGTCTCGAGTGGCCGGGGGAGCGCGGCCTCGCGGGCCACTCGGACGGGGACGTCGTGGCCCACGCCGCCGCCGACGCCCTATTCTCGGCCTCGGGCACCGGGGACCTGGGCTCCAACTTCGGCGTGGACCGGCCCGAGATGCAGGGCGCCTCGGGGCTGCACATTCTCACCGAGGCGGCCCGGATCGTGCGGGCGGCCGGCTTCGAGATCGGCAACGTGGCCGTGCAGCTGATCGGCGAGCGGCCGCGCTTCGCGCCCCGCCGCGCGGAGGCCGAGGACGCCCTCAGCGCCGCCGCCGGCGCCCCCGTGACGGTCAGCGCCACGACCTCGGACCACCTCGGGTTCCCGGGCCGGGGCGAGGGGCTCGCGGCCGTGGCCACGGCCCTGGTCGTCGCCGTGGGAGCGGGCGGGGCCTGACCGGCCCGCGGGCGCGCGCCCTTATGATGGGCCGTGTGACTCTGCGCTTCTACGACACCGCCACCGCCTCCGTGCGGGACTTCGAGCCCGTCCACCCCGGTGAGGCGCGTCTGTACTACTGCGGTGCCACCGTCCAGGGGATGCCGCACATCGGGCACGTGCGCTCCGCGCTCGTCTTCGACCTGCTGGCGCGCTGGCTGGAGTTCCGCGGCCACCGGGTCACCACGGTGCGCAACGTCACCGACATCGACGACAAGATCCTCACCAACGCCGCGGCGTCGTACGCCCCCGACTACACCGGCGACCACCCCCGCGAGCCGTGGTGGGCGCTGGCCTACCGGTTCGAGCAGGTCTTCAACACCGCCTACGACGCCATCGGCATCGCCCGGCCCACCTACGAGCCGCGCGCGACCGGCCACGTCCCCGAGATGCACGCCCTGATCCGCGCCCTCGTCGACGCCGGGCACGCCTACCCGGCCCCGGACGGCTCGGGCGACGTCTACTTCGACGTCCGCTCCTGGGCGCGCTACGGGGAGCTCACCCACCAGTCGGTGGACGACATGCAGGACGCCCCGGACGCCGACCCGCGCGGCAAGCGCGACCCCCGCGACTTCGCCCTGTGGAAGGGGCACAAGCCCGGCGAGCCGGAGACCGCGCGCTGGGAGTCCCCGTGGGGCGCCGGCCGGCCCGGCTGGCACCTCGAGTGCTCCGCGATGGCCGGGAAGTACCTGGGGGAGCACTTCGACATCCACGGCGGCGGCCTGGACCTGCGCTTCCCCCACCACGAGAACGAGCTCGCCCAGTCGGCCGCGGCCGGGCAGCGCTTCGCGAACTTCTGGCTGCACAACGGGCTGGTCACCTCCGCGGGCGAGAAGATGTCCAAGTCGATCGGCAACACCGTCTCCCCGGCGGACATGCTCGCCGCGGCCCGCCCGCTCGCCGTGCGCTACTACCTGGGGCAGGCCCACTACCGCTCCGTGCTGGACTACCGGCCCACCTCCCTGGCCGAGGCGGCCGCCGCCGTGGAGCGCGTCGAGTCCTTCCTGCGCCACGCCGCGGACTCCGGCCTCGACCTCGCCTGGACGCCCACCGACGTGCCGGAGGCCTTCCAGGACGCCATGGACGACGACCTCAACGTGCCCCAGGCCCTCGCGGCCCTGCACGAGACCGTGCGGGCGGGCAACTCCGCGCTCGCCGACGGCGGCGACCCGTCCGCGCCCGCCCGCGCCGTGCGGGCCATGACCGACGTCCTCGGGCTGAGCGGGCTCATGGACCTCGGCGGCGCCGGCGGCAACGCCGCCGAGCACGCCGCCCTCGACGCCCTCGTGCGCTCCCTGCTGACCCAGCGCGCACAGGCCCGCGCCGCCAAGGACTGGGCCCGGGCCGACGCCATCCGGGACGAGCTCGCCGCGGCCGGCGTCGCGGTCCGCGACGGCGCCGGCGGCGCCGCCTGGTCCGTGGCCTGAGCCGGCCCCCACCCACCACCGACCGAAACAGAGGAATGCCATGCCAGCCCCCAAGCGCCCCGGTGCGATCCGCAAGAACAAGAAGGGCCCCCTCGTGGGCACCGGCGGCCACGGCCGCAAGGCGCTCGAGGGGCGCGGACCGACGCCGAAGGCCGAGGACCGCCCGTACCACAAGGCGCACAAGATGAAGAAGGCCGCCGAGCGCCGCCAGGCCCAGGGCGGCCGCGCTGCCTCCCGCACCCGGGGCAAGGTCCAGGAGGACCTCGTCACCGGGCGGAACTCGGTGCTCGAGGCGCTGCGGGCGGACATCCCCGCCAAGGCCCTGCACGCGGCGAGCAAGATCGACGTGGACGACCGGGTGCGGGAGATCCTGCAGATCTGCGCCGAGCGCGGGATCACGATCCTCGAGGCCTCCAAGTCCGAGCTCGACCGGCTCACCAGCGACGCCGTGCACCAGGGCGTGGCCCTGCAGGTGCCCGCCTACGAGTACGAGGACGCCGTGGAGACCGCCCGCCGGCTCATGACCCAGTGGGAGAAGCGGCACATCCGCCGCCCGCCGCTGCTGATCGCCCTCGACGGCATCACCGATCCGCGCAACCTCGGGGCCATCATCCGCAGCGCGTCGGCCTTCTCCGGCAACGCGGTCATCGTCCCCGAGCGCCGCTCCGTGGGCGTCACCGCCTCCGCCTGGAAGACCAGCGCCGGCGCCGCCGCCCGGGTGCCCGTGGCGAAGGCGGCCAACCTGAACCGCGCGCTCGAGGAGCTCAAGGGCATGGGCTACTTCGTGGTCGGGCTCGACGGCGACGGCGACGTCCAGCTGCCCGGGCTCGAGCTCGCCACCGAACCGCTCGTGATCGTGGTCGGCGCGGAGGGCAAGGGCCTGTCCCGGCTGGTCACCGAGAACTGCGACCAGGTCGTCTCCATCCCCATCGACTCCGCCATGGAGTCCCTCAACGCCTCGATGGCCGTGGGCATCACCCTGTACGAGGTGTCACGACGCCGTGCCGGTTCCTGAGCCGCGGCGGCAGGACACCGGCCGGCCCTACGTCTCCCACCCCTACCCGCTGGGGGTGCACCCCTCGCACGAGCGCGACGGCAGCGCCAACGTGGCCGTCTACGCCCCCGGGGTGCCGGACCTCGACATCGTCTTCCGGCTGCCGGGCGGGCGCTGGCAGCGGCGCCGGCTGACCGGACGCACCGGCGGGATGCATCACGGGACGATCCCCCCGGCCGAGCAGCAGCGGCTCTCCGAGACGGGCTTCGAGTACATGAGGCACCGGGACGAGGCCCCGGCGCTGCCCGTCGGCACGGAGTACGGCTTCGTGCCCGCGGACTCGCCGGTGGCCGCCCGCCGCCGCGGCCCGGACCCCTCCGACCAGCAGATCCTGCTCGACCCCTACGGGAAGGGCCTGCGCCGCGTGGCCGCGCCGGACGACGTCGAGGACCCCGGCCCGGACGCCTACGGCGGACGCTACGTCTCCGTGATCGCCCAGCAGGACTTCGACTGGGACGAGGACCGCCCGCCGGCCACCGCGTGGCGGGACACGGTGGTCTACGAGGCGCACGTCAAGGGCCTCACCGCCCTGCACCCGGACATCCCCGAAGAGCTGCGGGGCACGTACGCCGGCCTGGCCCACCCGGTGATGACCGACTACCTCACCTCGCTGGGCGTCACGGCCGTGGAGCTGCTGCCCGTGCACGCCCACCTGGACGAGCCCCACCTCACGAACCTGGGGCTGAGCAACTACTGGGGCTACAACACGCTGGGCTTCTTCGCCCCGCACGCCGGCTACGCCACCGAGGCCGCCCGCGCCCGCGGCCCCCAGGGCGTGCTCGACGAGTTCAAGGCGATGGTCCGCGACCTGCACCGGGCCGGCCTTGAGGTCTACCTCGACGTGGTCTACAACCACACGGCCGAGGCCGGACAGGGCGAGCCGGCCTACTGCTGGCGCGGCCTCGGCGACGAGGCCTACTACCGGCACGGCGACGACGGCCGCTACGTGGACGTCACCGGGTGCGGCAACTCGGTGAACTTCGGCAACCCCCGCGTGGTGCAGATGGCTCTGGACTCCCTGCGCTACTGGGTGGAGCGCTGCCACGTGGACGGCTTCCGCTTCGACCTCGCCCCGGAGCTGGCCCGCGACGAGCGCCACCGCTTCACCCGCAACCACCCCTTCCTCGTCGCCGTGAACGCGGACCCGGCGCTGTTCGGCACCAAGCTCATCGCCGAGCCGTGGGACGTGGGCATGGGCGGATGGCAGACCGGGCACTTCCCCGAGGGCTGGGCGGACTGGAACGACCGCTTCCGGGACACCGTCCGCGACTTCTGGCTCACCGGCCCGCGCAGCATGAGCCTGGGCGGGGACGGGGGCAACGCCTCACGCCTGGCCGGGGCGCTCACCGGCTCCGCGGACCTGTTCGCCGCCTCCGGGCGCAGCGCCCTGGCCTCCGTGAACTTCGTGACCGCCCACGACGGCTTCACGCTGGCCGACCTCGTGTCCTACGACAACAAGCACAACCAGGCCAACCTCGAGAAGAACCGGGACGGCACCAACGACAACCACTCCTGGAACCACGGGGTCGAGGGCCCGGCCCGGGACGTGCGGATCCGGGCCGACCGCGCCCAGACCGCCCGCAACGTCATGGCCACCCTGCTCTTCTCCCAGGGCGTGCCGATGATCACCGCCGGGGACGAGTTCGGCCGCAGCCAGCGGGGGAACAACAACGCCTACTGCCAGGACAACGAGCTCTCCTGGGTGGACTGGCACCACACCCCGGCGGACCGGGCGATGCTGGCCGCGACCCGCTCCCTCGTCGCCGTGCGCGGGGAGTTCCTCGCCGGGCAGCCGTCCCACTTCCCGACCCGGCCGGACGAGGTGATGATGCACTGGTTCGGCCCGGACGGGACGCCCATGACCGCCACCGACTGGCAGGCCCCCGGCGCCCGCACCATCCAGGTGCTGATCGGCTCCTGCGGCGGGCGCGTCTCGGGGCTGATGGTGGTCAACGGCGCGAGCGCCGACATGGCGATCACGTTCCCGGACGTCACGCAGCTGCTGCTCCCCGACGAGGAGGAGCACCCGCTGCGGGCCTCGGACGGCGTCTACGCCCTGGTGCACAGCACCGCCTCGGTGCTGCACGGCCGCTACGGCGCCCGCTATCGCGCCGGGCGGCCCCAGGGCGTGCCCGCCAACTCGGTCACCCTGTTCCGGCTCCTCTGAAGCGGGTCCTCCCGGCACGAGCAGGGGCCGCACCCGTGCACGGGTGCGGCCCCTGCTCGTGCCGGCCCCGGTCCGGCCTGGACGGGCTCAGGCGTTCGCCACGAGCCCCAGCTCCGCCTTGTCGGCGAGGTGGGGGTGGGCCGGCAGCACCCGCACGGTGTAGCCGAAGGGCCCGGAGCGGTCCACGGTGATCGTCCCGCAGAACTTGTGCCGCCCGCCCCCGAGCTCGCCGGTGGGGCGCAGGGTCGCGTACTTGCGCTCGTGGATGTGATCGGTCTCCGAGACGCGGCCGTAGCCGATCTCCGCGCAGACGTCCTCCGGGGCCAGCGAGCCGAGGGTGACGTAGGCGCACACGGAGAGCTCGTCGCCGATCTGCGGGTCCTGGGCCACGCCCTCGGTGTCGACGTGCTCCACCGAGACCTGGCCCCAGGCCTGGCGCACGCGCCCGATCCACCGGGACTTCGCGCGCGCGGCGGCGTGCCCGTCCTCGGCGGCCCGGCGCCCGGACACGGCGGCGGGGACGTAGAGCTCCCGCACGTAGTCCTCGAGCATCCGCTTGGCCGAGACGCGGGGGCCCAGCGTGGCCAGGGTGTGCCGGACCATGGCCAGCCACTGGTGCGGCACCACGTCCGTGCCCGGCTCGGAGGCGTCGTCGGTCTCGCCGTAGAAGCGGGGCGCCACGTGGTTCTCGATGAGCTCGTAGAGGGCGGCCGCCTCGATGTCGTCGCGCTCGTCCGGGTGGGCGTCCTCGTCCGCGGTGGGGATGGCCCAGCCGTTCTGGCCGTCGTACATCTCGTCCCACCAGCCGTCGAGCACCGACAGGTTCAGCCCGCCGTTGAGGGCGGCCTTCATCCCCGAGGTGCCGCAGGCTCCAGCGGTCGCAGCGGGTTGTTCAGCCACACGTCGCAGCCGGGGAACAGGGTCCGGGCCATCGCGATGTCGTAGTTGGGCAGGAAGACGATCCGGTGGCGCACCTCCGGGTCGTCCGTGAAGCGCACGAGGTCCTGGATCAGCCGCTTGCCCTGCTCGTCGGCAGGGTGGGACTTCCCCGCGACCACGAGCTGCACCGGGCGCTCCGGGTCCAGCAGGATCTTCTTGAGCCGCTGCGGGTCCCGCAGCATGAGCGTGAGCCGCTTGTAGGTGGGCACCCGGCGGGCGAAGCCGATCGTCAGCACCCCGGGGTCGAGGACCGAGTCGGTCCAGCCGAGCTCGGCGTCCGCGAGACCGCGCTTCTTCCAGGAGGCCCGCAGTCGGGCCCGGACGTCCGCCACCAGACGGGTGCGCAGCTCCCGGCGCACCGCCCACAGCTCGGCGTCGTCCACCCCGTAGATCCGCCGCCACCGTGCGGTCCGGTCGAGGTCGGAGCCCATCGGGTCCAGGGCGAGCTCCGCCATGCGGGGGTCGATCCAGGTCATGACGTGCACGCCGTTGGTGATGGAGCCGATCGGCACCTCGTCCTCGTCGAAGCCCGGCCACAGCCCCCGGAACATGCCGCGGGAGACCACGCCGTGCAGCTTGGCCACACCGTTGGCCCGCTGGGCCAGGCGCAGGCCCATCACGGCCATGTTGAACTTGGACGGGTCGCCGTCGTCGTAGTCCTCCGTGCCGAGGGACAGGACGTTGGCCGTGGGGACGGCCGGGGCGAGACCGGCGTTGAAGAAGTGCTCGATCTGCGCCCGCTCGAACCGGTCGATGCCCGCGGGCACGGGGGTGTGGGTCGTGAACACGGTGGCCGAGCGCACCGAGGCGAGGGCTTCGTCCCAGGTCAGCGGTTCACTTCCGTCGGAGGGCTCCATGAGCTCCGCGATCCGTTCGATGCCCAGGAACCCGGCGTGGCCCTCGTTGCAGTGGAAGACCTCCGGGGCCGGCGCCCCCGTCAGCCGGGAGAACGTGCGCAGGGCGCGGATCCCGCCCATCCCGAGCAGCAGCTCCTGCTGCAGGCGGTGGTCGCCGCCGCCGCCGTAGAGGCGGTCGGTGACGCTGCGGGCGTGGTCGTCGTTGTCCGGGATGTCGGAGTCGAGCAGGAGCAGCGGCACGCGCCCCACGTCGGCGCGCCAGATCTGCGCGGACAGCGAGCGCCCGTTGGGCAGCGGCAGAGTGATCCGCGCGGGAGTCCCGTCCTCCTCCCGCAGCAGGGCCAGGGGCATCCCGTCCGGGTCGAGCACCGGGTAGGACTCCTGCTGCCAGGCGTCGCGGGAGAGCGACTGCTTGAAGTACCCGTGCTGGTAGAACAGGCCTACGCCCACGACCGGCACACCGAGGTCCGAGGCGCTCTTGAGGTGGTCCCCGGCGAGGATGCCCAGCCCGCCCGAGTACTGGGGCAGCACGGAGGTCACGCCGTACTCGGCCGAGAAGTAGGCGATGGCGCGGGGGGCGTCCTCGGTCTGGGTCTTCTGGTACCACAGCTCGTCGGTGAGGTAGCACTCCAGGTCGGCGTCGAGCTCCTCGATCCGCCGCACGGTGGCGGGGTCCTCGGCGATCTGCTGGATCTCCTCCCGGGTGAGGGAGCCCAGCAGCTTGACCGGGTCGCCGTGCACGGTCTCCCAGGCCTGCGGATTGAGGTCGGCGAACAGCTGTTCGGTCGGCCGGTGCCAGGACCAGCGGAGGTTCCTCGCAAGACGGCTCAGCGGGGCGATGGACTCCGGCAGCACGGTGCGCACGGTGAATCTACGGATTGCCTTCACGCGGTCAGACTACCGGTGACCCGGCGGGAACCGGCCGTGTCGTCGCCCGGTCGCCGCCCCGGCGTGCCGGGCGCGCCCGCGGGGACGCAAACAGCGCCGCGTGCGTCGACAGCGGGCTTAACGATCGCGGGGTTTGTCGCTAACGTGTTCCAGGTGAGCCAAGCCAACACGCCGTCCCCGTCCGACCCGGCCGCGAGCCCGGCCGGCACGTCCGCCCCCGACTCCCCGACGACGTCCGCCGCCGAGGCGGCCGTGCCCGGCGACGGGACCGCAGTCCCGGCCGAGCAGCCGGCGAAGAAGGCCCCGGCGCGCCGCAGGGCCTCGACCGCCAAGCAGGCCCCGGCCGCGGACGCCGCCTCCGTCGAGGACGAGCCGGGCATCTCCGTGGTCCCCGCCGCGGAGACCGGCACCCGTGCCCGCAGGACCTCGACCCCGAAGACGTCGAGCGCCAAGACCTCGGCCGCGAAGACGTCGAGCGCGAAGACGTCGAGCGCGAAGACCTCCACTGCCAAGACGTCGACCGCGAAGACCCCGGCCGCCCGGACGTCGACGACGAAGAAGGCCACGACCACGCGCAAGGCCCCGGCGACGCGCCGGAAGGCCGCCGGGTCGGCGTTCTCCCGCGAGGACCTGGTCTACGGCCGGATCCCGATCGTCGGCGTGAGCCCCGTGGTCGAGGACGGGCGCTTCCCGGCCAAGGCCGTGCCGGGCGAGTCGATCCGGGTGGGCGCCACCGTGTTCCGGGAGGGCCACGACGCCCTCGGCGTGACCGCGGTGCTCTACGACCCGCAGGGCACCGAGACCGAGCGGGTGCCCATGCGCCTGACCACCGCCGGCACCGACCGCTACGAGGCGTGGCTGACCCCGACCTCCGAGGGCGCGTGGACCTTCGCCGTCGAGGGCTGGGGCGACCTCTACGAGACCTGGCGGCACGCCGCCGAGATCAAGGTGGGCGTGGGCCAGGACGTCGAGCTGATGATGGCCGAGGGCGTGGTGCTCTTCGACCGCGCCGCCGCGGAGCCCGGGCGCCCGGACTCCGACGTCGAGCTGTTCCGCTCCGCCTCCCGGACGCTCGGCAACCAGGAGCTGCCCGCCGAGCACCGGCTCGAGGCCGGCACCTCGGCGGAGGTCCTGGCCGTGGTCGCCGAGCGTCCGCTGCGCGATCTCGTCACCGAGAGCCGCCGCTATCCGCTGAAGGTCGAGCGCACCGCCGCCGGCCGCGGGTCCTGGTACGAGTTCTTCCCGCGCTCCGAGGGCGCCGCCCTCGACCCCGAGACCGGCACGTGGACCTCCGGGAACTTCCGGACGGCCTCCGAGCGGCTCGAGGCCGTGGCCGGGATGGGCTTCGACGTGGTCTACCTGCCCCCGATCCACCCGATCGGCACGGCACACCGCAAGGGCCCCAACAACACGCTCGTGGCCGGGCCCCAGGATCCCGGGTCCCCGTGGGCCATCGGCGCCCCCGAGGGCGGGCACGACGCCATCCACCCGGACCTCGGCACGTTCGAGGACTTCGACGGGTTCGTGGCCCGCGCCGCCGACCACGGCCTCGAGGTCGCCCTGGACCTCGCCCTGCAGGCGTCCCCGGACCACCCCTGGGTCACGGCGCACCCGGAGTGGTTCACGACCCGGGCCGACGGCTCGATCGCCTACGCCGAGAACCCGCCGAAGAAGTACCAGGACATCTACCCGATCAACTTCGACAACGACCCCGAGGGGCTGTCCCTCGAGGTGCTGCGGATCGTGGAGCTGTGGATCTCCCACGGCGTGAAGATCTTCCGGGTGGACAACCCGCACACCAAGCCCCTGTGGTTCTGGGAGTGGCTGATCGGCACCGTCAACGCCAAGCACCCCGAGGTGGTCTTCCTGGCCGAGGCGTTCACCCGGCCCGCCATGATGCAGGGCCTCGCCCGGGTGGGCTTCCAGCAGTCCTACTCCTACTTCACGTGGCGCAACACGAAGAAGGAGATCGAGGAGTACCTGCACGAGATCAGCCACGAGACCTCGGCGGTGTACCGGCCGAACTTCTTCGTGAACACCCCGGACATCCTCACGGAGTACCTCCAGTTCGGCGGTCCCGCGGCGTTCCGGATCCGCGCGGTGCTGGCCGCCACGGGCTCCCCGCTGTGGGGCGTCTACGCCGGCTACGAGCTCTTCGAGCACGTGGCCCGGCAGGGCGCCGAGGAGTACGTGGACAACGAGAAGTACCAGTTCCGCCCGCGGGACTTCGCCGGGGCGGAGGAGCGCGGGGAGTCCCTGGCCCCGTACCTCACGCGGCTCAACGAGATCCGCCGCCGGCACGCCTCGCTGGGCGACCTGCAGAACCTGACGGTGCAGTCCACGTCCGACGACGCCCTGGTCGCGTACACGAAGACCAAGACGGTGCGGCACGGTGGGTCCGCCTACAAGGACACGATCATCGTGGTCGTCAACGTGGACCCGCACGCGACCCGCGAGGGCACGGTCTGGCTCGACCTGGAGTCCCTGAACCTGGACGACGCCGACTTCAACGAGGACGGCAGCTTCTGGGTGGACGACCTGCTCAGCGGCCACTCCTGGAAGTGGGGCACGCACAACTACGTGCGCCTCGATCCGCACCACGACCCCGCGCACGTCCTGCACATCCGGCGCAACGTCAAGTAGGGGACCTTCCGGACCCCGTCGGGGCCCTCCCGGGCATCGCCACCCGGGAGGGCCCCCTTCCCACCCGAAGGCCTCCGACCCACCTGCCCGAAAGGCGGCACCCCCGCATGAGCATCTCGCCGTTCTCGCTCAACGCCCCCGGAATCTCCCACGACCCCGACTGGTTCCGCAAAGCGGTGTTCTACGAGGTCCTCGTCCGGGCGTTCTCCGACGCCAACGGTGACGGCTCCGGCGACTTCTCCGGCCTGATCGACAAGCTGGACTACCTGCAGTGGCTGGGCATCGACTGCCTCTGGCTGCCGCCCTTCTTCGAGTCCCCGCTGCGCGACGGCGGCTACGACATCTCGGACTACTACTCGGTCCTGGACGAGTTCGGCACGATCAGCGACTTCAAGCGGCTCGTCGCGGAGGCGCACGCCCGTGGCCTGCGGGTGATCATCGACCTGCCGCTGAACCACACCAGCGACCAGCACCCCTGGTTCCAGGCCTCCCGCGAGGACCCGGACGGTCCCTACGGCGACTTCTACGTCTGGTCGGACACGGACGAGCTGTACCAGGACGCGCGGATCATCTTCGTGGACACCGAGGAGTCGAACTGGACGTTCGACCCGATCCGCCGCCAGTTCTTCTGGCACCGGTTCTTCTCCCACCAGCCCGACCTCAACTTCGAGAACCCGGCCGTGGTGGAGGCCGTCCACGACGTGGTGAAGTTCTGGCTGGACATGGGCATCGACGGCTTCCGCGCCGACGCGATCCCGTACCTGATCGAGGAGGAGGGGACCAACTGCGAGAACCTCCCCGGCACCCACGACTTCCTCGTGCAGCTGCGCCGGATGATCGACGAGGAGTACCCCGGGCGCGTGGTCATCGCGGAGGCGAACCAGATGCCGCACGAGGTGGTGGAGTACTTCGGCACCGAGCAGGACCCGGAGTGCCACATGTGCTTCCACTTCCCGATCATGCCGCGGATCTTCTACGCGCTGCGGGACCAGAAGGCCGCCCCGATCGTGGACACCATGCAGGAGACGCCCGACATCCCGCGCGGGACCCAGTGGGGCACGTTCCTGCGCAACCACGACGAGCTGACGCTCGAGATGGTCACCACCGAGGAGCGCCAGGCGATGCTGGGCTGGTACGCCCCGGACTCCCGGATGCGCGCCAACGTGGGCATCCGCCGCCGGCTGGCGCCGCTGCTGGACAACTCCCGGGCGGAGATCGAGCTCATCCACGCCCTGCTCCTGTCCCTGCCGGGCAGCCCGTTCCTCTACTACGGCGACGAGATCGGGATGGGGGACAACATCTGGCTCGACGACCGTGACGCCTCCCGCACCCCGATGCAGTGGACCCCGGACCGCAACGCCGGCTTCTCCAAGGCCGACCCGGGCAAGCTGTACCTGCCCGTGGTCCAGTCGCTGGTCTACCACTACAACCAGGTCAACGTGGAGGCACAGCTGGCGTCGTCGTCGTCCCTGCTGCACTGGATGCGCCAGATGCTGGCGGTGCGGAAGGCGCACCCGGCGTTCGGTCTGGGCAGCTACGTCAACGTGGAGACCGACCACGACTCCGTGCTCGCGTTCCTGCGGGTGCTCCCGGACGAGGAGACCGAGGACGGCCGCGGCGAGACGGTGCTGTGCCTGTTCAACCTCGCCCACACCCCCGCGTGCGCCCGCATCCGGCTGCCGCAGTTCGCGGGCCGCGGGCTGCGCGAGCTCTTCGGCGGAGACCTGTTCGGGGAGGTGGACGAGGCCGGGGAGTACCGCATCACCCTCGGCAGCCAGGACTTCTTCTGGCTGCGGCTGCGCGCGGCCCGCCGCGACGACGGCACGCACCCGCAGACCACGGCCCTGCCGATCATCACGCCCGCCAAGACGTCCTGAGCGCGACCGCGCGTCCGGCCACCACCTCGCCCGCCCCGGAAGGACCCGATCCCATGACCGACCAGCACCCCGACGAGCTCCTCGACCTCCTGCGGCGCTGGCTGCCGAAGCAGCGGTGGTTCCCCTTCGCGGAGGGCGGCGCGGGCGCCGACCTGCGGGTCCTCGCCCAGCTCGCCCTGCCGGAGCAGGCGGGCGGCACGGCCCGGGTGCTGCTCGTGGAGGCCTCGGCGGGGGACCGCACCGAGCTGCTCCAGGTGCCGCTGACCCTGCGCGCGGCGCCCCTCGAGGGCGCGGAGCGGTTCCTCGTGGCGGAGCCGACGGCCCCGGCGGACACCGGTGCCGGGCCGGAGGCCGCGCCGGGCGCGGAACAGGGTCCCGGTCCGCTGCGGGCGGCGCGCAAGCTCAAGGACCGCGCCGCGCGGGCCGGGCGCGCGGTGGCCGACCGCACCGGTCTGCCCGTGCCCGGGGCCGACGGCGCGGTGGCCGGCTCCTGGGTCTACGACGGCGTCGGGGACCCCGCCTTCGTGGGCCCCGCGCTCGCGCTCATGCAGCAGCAGGAGACCGCCGGGGGCGGGCCGCTGGGGCTGTCCCTGACCGGTGCGCACGGGGACGCGCTGCGCGTGCCCTACGCCGTGGAGTCCCGCGAGCAGGTCCGGGTGATCGCCAGCGAGCAGTCGAACTCCTCGGTGATCATCACCCCGCCGCCGGGCCGGGCGCAGGCCGACGCCGTCATCGTGAAGTTCTTCCGGGTGGTGGGCGAGGGCGCCAACCCGGACGTGGAGGTCGGCCACGAACTCACCGCTCTCGGCTGCCCCGCGGTCCCCGCCACGTTCGGCTGGCTCGACGCCCGCTGGCGCACCGGCCTGGCCGCCGCGGAGGGCCAGCTGGCGGTGGCCACCGAGTTCCTCGCCGGCTCCGCCGACGCCTGGGGCCGGGCCGTCGAGGCGGCCGAGCAGGGCGCCGACTTCACCGACGAGGCCCGCGAGCTGGGACGCACGACCGCCCGCGTGCACCGGGACCTGGCGCGCGCCTTCGGCACGGAGACCCCCGACGACGCGGCCCGCACCCGCCTGCTGGACGGCCTCGCCGGGCGCATCCGGTGGGCCCGGGCGGAGTCCGGGTCCCTGTTCACCGAGCACTCGGACGCTCTCGACGCGCTGCTGGGGTCCCTCGACGGCGTGACCGACCTGCCCCCGCTGCAGCGCATCCACGGGGACTACCACCTGGGGCAGGTGCTCCAGACGGAGGAGGGCCAGTTCAAGGTCCTGGACTTCGAGGGCGAGCCCCTGCGCCCGATCGAGGAGCGCACCAGGCCGGACGTGGCCCTGCGCGATGTCGTGGGGATGCTCCGCTCCTTCGACTACGCCGCCGCGTTCGGGGCGCGCGCCGGGGCGGGGGACACCGAGGAGTGGGGCCGCCGGACCGCGGAGGCCTTCCTGTCCGGCTACGAGCAGGGCGCCGGGCACGTCGTCGACCGCGACTCGCCGCTGTTCCGGGCGCTGTGGCTGGACAAGGCGCTCTACGAGGTCGTCTACGAGCAGCGCAACCGGCCGGACTGGCTGGGCGTGCCGGCCGGAGCGGTGCGCCGTTTCCTGGAGGATCTGCCGTCGCGTAGCGTGAACCCTGAACCCGCCGGCGCGGACTCCGCATCCGGCACCGGCCAAGACGACGACAGGTCCCGTTCCGCGCGGCGCGCTGCGACGGAACCGGGAACGGAAATCGAGGACGAAGTGACCGCCAGCACCCCGCAGGACCGATCCGACCCCGTCCGGGCGACCGGCCACGACGTCGCCCCGGCAGGGCCCGTCCCCGTGCCGGAGCACGTGCTCGCCGCCGTCTCCGAGGGCCGCCACCACAACCCGCACGGGGTCCTGGGCGCCCATCTGGGACCGGACGGCAGCGTCACGGTGCGCACCCTGCGCCGGTTCGCCACGGCGGTCGCCGTGGTCACGCAGGACGGCACCTTCGAGCTCGAGCACGAGTGGGGCGGCATCTTCACGGGTGTGGTCCCGGCCCATGAGCCGGGCCGGATCCCCGACTACCGGGTGGACGTGACCTACCGGGACCTCGAGCCGCAGCGGATGGACGACCCGTACCGCTTCGCGCCCACGCTGGGCGAGCTCGACCTCCACCTGATCGGGGAGGGGCGGCACGAGACGCTGTGGACCGTCCTCGGCGCCCACGTGCGCCGCTACCCCTCCGCCCTCGGGGACATCACCGGCGTGAGCTTCGCCGTGTGGGCGCCCAACGCCCAGGCCGTGCGGGTCATCGGCGACTTCAACGGCTGGGACGGCAGCGAGCACGCGATGCGCTCCCTCGGCTCCTCGGGCGTGTGGGAGATCTTCGTGCCGGGGCTGGGCTCCGGCGCCACCTACAAGTTCCGCATCCTCGGCCGGGACGGCGGCTGGCGGGAGAAGGCCGACCCCATGGCCTTCGGCACCGAGGTCCCGCCCTCCACCGCGTCGCGCGTCTTCGAGTCGACCTACGAGTTCCAGGACGACGCCTGGCTGGCCCGCCGTGCGGCCACCGACCCCCACAACGCCCCGATGAGCGTCTACGAGCTGCACATCGGCTCGTGGCGGATGGGGCTGGGCTACAAGGACCTCGCCAAGGAGCTCGTGGAGTACCTCACGTGGCAGGGCTTCACGCACGTGGAGTTCATGCCCGTGGCGGAGCACCCGTTCGGCGGGTCCTGGGGCTACCAGGTGACGTCCTACTACGCGCCGTCCTCCCGCTTCGGCAGCCCGGACGAGTTCCGCTACCTCGTGGACCAGCTCCACCAGGCCGGCATCGGCGTGATCGTGGACTGGGTCCCGGGGCACTTCCCCAAGGACGAGTGGGCCCTGGCCCGGTTCGACGGCGAGCCCCTGTACGAGCACGCCGACCCCCGCCGCGGCGAGCACAAGGACTGGGGGACTCTGATCCCCGACTACGGCCGCAACGAGGTCCGCAACTTTCTGGTGGCCAACGCCTCCTACTGGCTGGACGAGTTCCACATCGACGGGCTGCGCGTGGACGCCGTCGCCTCCATGCTCTACCTGGACTACTCGCGCAACGAGGGCGAGTGGGAGCCGAACATCTACGGCGGACGGGAGAACCTCGAGGCCATCGCGTTCCTCAAGGAGGCCAACGCCACGGCCTACAAGCGCACCCCGGGGATCGTCATGATCGCCGAGGAGTCGACCTCGTACCCGGGGGTGACCCGGCCCACCGACGCCGACGGACTGGGCTTCGGGCTGAAGTGGAACATGGGGTGGATGAACGACACCCTCGAGTACATGGCCGAGGACCCGGTCAACCGGTACTACCACCACAACAAGCTCACGTTCTCGCTCGTCTACGCCTTCTCGGAGAACTTCCTGCTGCCGATCTCCCACGACGAGGTCGTCTACGGCAAGGGCTCCCTGCTGCGCAAGATGCCCGGGGACCGGTGGCAGCAGCTGGCCAACGTCCGCGCCTACCTGGCCTTCATGTGGGCCCACCCGGGCAAGCAGCTGATCTTCATGGGCACCGAGTACGCCCAGGAGTCCGAGTGGTCCCAGGAGCACGGACTCGACTGGTGGCTCTCCGAGACCCCGCCGCACAAGGGCGTCCAGGAGCTCGTGCGCACCCTGAACACCATCTACCGCGACACCCCGGCGCTGTACGAGCGGGACAACAACCCCGCCGGCTTCGAGTGGATCGACGCCGCCGACGCCGGGCGCAACACGCTGTCCTTCACCCGGTGGGACGAGCAGGGCAACCCGCTGGTGTGCGTCGCCAACTTCGCCGGCAACCCGCACGAGAACTTCCGGCTGGGTCTGCCGTGGGCCGGCGACTGGACCGAGGTGCTCAACACCGACTCGGAGCACTTCGGCGGTTCGGGCGTGGGCAACCTCGGGAAGGTGAGCGCCACCGAGGGCGCCCACAACGGCAGCCCGGCGTCCGCCGTGCTGACCGTCCCGCCGCTGGCGGTGCTGTACCTCAGGCCTGCCGAGCACTGAGACCGAGCCGGTCCTCCCGATGGGACGGGACCGGTGCACGGGGGGAAGGGGCCCGGGTCTTCGGACCGGGGCCCCTTCCCCGTTCCCGGCCGGTGCTGCGGAGCACGGAACAGCCGGGTTGCACGGGAACGGCGAACCGGGTAACTTCTTCCAAGTCGTCGCGGCGAGGAACTCCTCCGGGAGCACCACGGGACGGCGCCCCACCCACATCGTTCCGGACCGGACGGCCAGCGCGCCGCGAGGTGCCGGGGACGTGCTAGGGTGGCGGCTCGCGAGCTTCGCCGGACGGCGGCTCCAGTCACGATCGGGTCACCGAGTGTTCACCCGAGATTGACCGGACCGACCGGGAGGGCTAAGGTTGCAGAGCACTCCGGGAGCAGGATGTCCAGCGGGACACGCTCACCGGTCTGTTGTTTGAGAACTCAATAGTGTGCCATGTTTGTTGATACCGATTGTTTTATCGGTTGATGGTTGTCGTGCGCCTCGCCTCCGTGGGGTGGCGGCAGCTTTTCGGCCGGGTTCGAAATGTTTTTCGTTGTTTTTTGACGGAGAGTTTGATCCTGGCTCAGGACGAACGCTGGCGGCGTGCTTAACACATGCAAGTCGAACGATGATCTCC
>NZ_MKJW01000073.1:0-1027 GCF_001942375.1 Kocuria sp. CNJ-770 | reverse complement strand
TTTGGGCACGAGGGAGTGGCTGAGGCTGGCGCAACGTTGGAGTACCGCATCAAGAAGGCGAACAACCGTGGTGCCACGTTTGCTGACTTGATGTGGAAGCCGCGTTGCCTCATCGAGATGAAGAAGGCCGGGGAGGATCCCAGCAAGCATTTCCGCCAGGCCCTGGACTACTGGACACGGGCGGTCCCGGACCGGCCCCGCTACGTGGTGCTGTGCAACTTCGACGAGTTCCACATCTATGACTTCGAACGGCAGGTCGATGAGCCGGTCGACGTGATTCCTCTGACCGACTTGCCCCGCCGCCACGAGGCAATGGCTTTCCTGCTTCCGACAGAGCAGAAGCCGGTCTTCGAGAACGACCTCGAGGCCGTCTCCCGTGAGGCAGCCGGCCAGATGGGCAAGCTGTTCCGTCAACTCCACGGACGAGGGATCGACCGCGTGGAAGCACAGCGTTTTGTGCTGCAGTGCGTGGTCGCCATGTTCTCCGAGGACGTCGGACTCCTCCCCCACGCCATCTTCCGTCGGCAGCTTGAGGACGCTTCGTCTCCTGATGAGGCATACGACTACATCCTCGGCCTCTTCCGCCAGATGAACACCCCCGGTATCCCCAAGGCCGGCCGATACAAAAGACGTGCAGTACTTCAACGGAGGACTGTTCGCCCACACCCCGGACTTCGTTCTCCTGGACGAAGAGCTGGAGGTCCTGCGGGCCGCGGCCAGAACAATCTGGTCCGAGGTGCGCCCGGAGATCTTCGGCACCCTCTTCGAAGGCTCGATGGATAAGGGCGAACGCCATGCGCACGGCGCCCACTTCACCAATCAGGTCGACATCATGCGGATCGTTCAGCCGACGATCGTGGACCCATGGCGCAAGCGTATTGACGAAGCTTCGACGATTGCTGAAATCCATCAGGTCCTGCAGGACATGTCCGTGTTCAAAGTCCTGGATCCGGCTTGTGGATCCGGCAACTTCCTCTACGTCGCCTACCGGGAAATGCGCCGGTTAGAGGCTGCCGCCATCGAAAAA
>NZ_MKJW01000072.1:0-1081 GCF_001942375.1 Kocuria sp. CNJ-770 | reverse complement strand
AAGTCCCGCAACGAGCGCAACCCTCGTTCTATGTTGCCAGCACGTGATGGTGGGGACTCATAGGAGACTGCCGGGGTCAACTCGGAGGAAGGTGGGGATGACGTCAAATCATCATGCCCCTTATGTCTTGGGCTTCACGCATGCTACAATGGCCGGTACAAAGGGTTGCGATACTGTGAGGTGGAGCTAATCCCAAAAAGCCGGTCTCAGTTCGGATTGAGGTCTGCAACTCGACCTCATGAAGTCGGAGTCGCTAGTAATCGCAGATCAGCAACGCTGCGGTGAATACGTTCCCGGGCCTTGTACACACCGCCCGTCAAGTCACGAAAGTTGGTAACACCCGAAGCCGGTGGCCTAACCCCTTTGTGGGAGGGAGCCGTCGAAGGTGGGACTGGCGATTGGGACTAAGTCGTAACAAGGTAGCCGTACCGGAAGGTGCGGCTGGATCACCTCCTTTCTAAGGAGCCGTTGACCACCGTGTGGTGGTCGCCCCCGCTTGAGTGCCCGTTCGTGGTGCTGGTGGGGTGAGCTCATGGGTGGAATGTCAACGAGCAAGCGGCCGCGCCTCGTGTGCCGGTCGGGTTCTTCTTCAGTACCTGCGCTGCTGCGCCGGTGTCCTCTTCGGGGGGTGCCGGGCGGTGGGGTGGTGGAACGGTGGGGTCCGTGCCGGTGGGGGTGTGGTCCATGGCGCACTGTTGGGTCCTGAGACAACAGGGTCCTCGTGCTCTGTCGGTGCCTGTGCTGCTGTCGTCCCCTTCCGTGGGGGGTGGTGGTGGCCGGGTGTGGCGGGGTGCGGGGGTGTGTTGGCTCTGAAATCGTCCCGGCGCTCCACCGGTGTGGTGGGCGGGTGCTGGTCCCCTTGGGGGGTCCGGGGTCCGCCGAGCACACCAGGGTGTGGGGTGTGTGGGTTGTTGTTTGAGAACTGTATAGTGGACGCGAGCATCTTAAGAACGCCCGTGCCGTGTTCCTGGGTCGCTGCTTCGGTGGTGGGCCGGGGTGTGGTGCGGGGTGTTCGTGATTGATCGCCGCCAGGAACTGCGAGAGCGTCTGTGGCGCTGGTGCTGCTGCCTTCGGGTGGGGG
>NZ_MKJW01000071.1:0-1096 GCF_001942375.1 Kocuria sp. CNJ-770 | reverse complement strand
TCAGAACCTGACAGCAACGTTGCCTTTTTACACCTGGGCCCGATGACCCCGGCGTGTGCGTCGTTCGAGTGCATAGCCGAGGCCGGTCAGCCCCAGCATTCCCGCGCTGGCGAACCGCTCGTCGATCCACACTCCTCGAACCCGGGGCACCAGGTGGGGAAAT
The DNA here is from genome assembly GCF_001942375.1 of Kocuria sp. CNJ-770. Classification (NCBI taxonomy): domain Bacteria; kingdom Bacillati; phylum Actinomycetota; class Actinomycetes; order Micrococcales; family Micrococcaceae; genus Kocuria; species Kocuria sp. CNJ-770. Next base: position 933 of record NZ_MKJW01000071.1, on the reverse strand, counting down.
TCCGCTTGGAGGCCCTGGGTGCCGGGAAAGGCGAAGGCCGCGCTCATGGAGGTCCAGAAGACCGCCGGCAACAGGGCGCCCATGGTGGTGTCCCGGTCCGGGTCCGGCCCCTTGCGGTTCAACGCATACAGTCCCCCAGCCCCCAGCAGCGCGGCCACGGCGATGGTCATCGCATCGTGGAACCGGGCATGCGCAGGCCAGTTCGGATTGAACAGGTGCGTGCGGTTCCAGTCCGCGGCGAATCCTCCCACCGTGGTGGCCCCAGCAACGACATTCAGGATTGTGCGCCCTGCTGACATGGCGACACTCTATCGGACCCGTGTCATCTTCCCCGCGTCGCGGGAGGATCCTCAGGCACCGAGGCACCAAGGACTCGCGCCGCGGCAGAGCCGGCCCCGCCCGCCGGTGAGTCGTGGTCGCCGCTGCGGTACCGCTGCGAAGAACTGAGGGAAAACCAGCCCAGTGGAGTGAGGGGGCGTGGGGGTGCCACGAGCAGCGGAGCCGGCCGGATCCGCTCCCTCGGCCTGGAGCGCACCGAGGGCCGGGGCTGCCTGATCCGATGTCACCTCTCGCGCTACCGGCTTGCCCTCGGTGGACTGCAGCTTGGGAGTACGGGGCGAGGCGAAGACCGGTCTGCCCGTTGGGCAATTTTGCTTATTGGGCAGTGTGGTTCACACTATGGGCATGGATCGTGGGTTGCGGGACCTCAAGCGCGAGGCGACGGGGCAGGCGCTGGCCGAGGCGGCATTCGAGCTGACGCGTGAGCGCGGGCTGTCCGGGTTTGTCACCGCGGATGTGGTGGAGCGGGCGGGGTACTCCCGACGCACCTTCGCGAACCACTTCTCCTGCAAGGAGGAGGCAGTCGCTTCGGTCGCCTTCGGTGGTGTCGACGACGCCAGCGCGATTCTGGCCGGCCTGCCCGCCGATCTGCCC
>NZ_MKJW01000070.1:0-1100 GCF_001942375.1 Kocuria sp. CNJ-770 | reverse complement strand
GGGTTGGGTGTGCGCTGGTTCTGAGCACTACAGCCGCGTTGAGCGGGCATGGCCGAACGCCCGGTAGTGGTTCACTGCTTGGCGTGGTGCCAGGGCTGCTGCAGTGGTTCCACTGAAAACTGGACCGGCCCCGGATCCCGGGTCGCTGTCCTGGTCCTTCGGCGCCGCCGGCGGCCGATCACCGCCCAGGGGCGGGGCTTCAACGGTCCTCGCTCACGCGCGGTCCTGGTCGGCGCGGGCGCGCAGGAGGAGCTCGAGCTCGAAGCGGGCCTGCGGGTCGTGGAGCGCCTCCCCAAAGACCTCGCGCAGCTGATTGACCCGGTAGCCGACCGTCTGCTCGTGGATCTCCAGCTCGGCGGCCATCGCCGCGCGTTGCCCATGGTGTTTGAGCCAGGACAGCAAGGTGGAGACCAGTCGTTGCTGTTGGGCCGGGCGGAGATGCTCCAGCGGGGCCAGCCGCTGGGTGGCGAGGTCTTCGACCAGGGCGCGGTCGCTGTGCAGCAGCAGCCGGGTGAGGTGCTGGCAGACCCACAGTGGTTCCTCACCATCGTGCTCCAGCAGGTCCCGGGCGGCCACGGCCAGGCGCAGGGAGTCCGGGGCCGCCCGCCAGGGTCGTCCCGGGCCCACCACCGCGGTCCGCCCGGTCAGGGACCGCCCCAGCTCCCGCCGGGCCGCAGGCGTGGGCGGTTCGGGGAGGACCGCCACGACGTCCCCGGGGCGGGAGGTGAGCAGCGCCCCCGGTCCCAGCCGGGACCGCAGCCCCGAGCGCCGCTCGGCGGGCAGGAGCACCACCACGACCCGTTCGGGCAGGACCCAACCTGCCGCGAGCACCGCGGCACGCACGGACTCCTCCTCGGCGTGACCGCGGATGAGCATCTCCGCCACCATGTCCAGCAACCGGTCGCGTTCCCCGGCACGCTCGGACTGCTCGGCAGCGTAGCCTGGGCGCTGCCGCGGAGAGCTCCTCGATGTAGGCGAACACCGACTCCGCCAACACGATCAGCACCGAGGCCTCAACCCGGCTCCATGGCCACCTTCGACATCGCCCGCAGGGTCGTGCGCCCCCCGGAGCGGTAGGCGGTGAACAAGGCGTCCATGGG
>NZ_MKJW01000069.1:0-1109 GCF_001942375.1 Kocuria sp. CNJ-770 | reverse complement strand
GGGTGAGCCGTCAGACCCTGTCCAACCATCTGGCCTGTTTGCGTGACTGCGGGCTGGTCGTGGGCGTGCCGGCCGGGCGCAACGTGCGCTATGAACTCTCGGACCCGAAGCTGACCCACGCGCTGGAAGATCTGCTGGGCACCATCCTCACCGTCGAGTCGGTGTGCCAATGCAGGACGCCCGAGTGCGCCGCTGCGGACCGCACCGATGACGCCACCACCCAGGAGATCCCGGCATGAGCGCGGAGCACCACCACGCCCACGCCACCATCGGGCGGCGGGGCAAGCTGGCGGTGGTCTTCGCCATCACCGCCACGATCATGGTCGCCGAGATCATCGGCGCGGTGATCTCGGGCAGCCTAGCGCTGCTGGCCGATGCCGGACACATGCTCACTGACTCGGCCGGACTGCTGATCGCCTTCACCGCTGCGACCTTGGCTCTGCGACCGGCCACGGAGAAACACACCTGGGGTTACCAGCGCGCTGAGATCGTCGCCGCGGCCGCCCAAGCGTCCGTGCTGCTGGCCGTGGGCGGATTCATCGCCGTCGAAGGGGTGCGCCGGCTGTTGGAGCCACCGGAGGTCGAGTCCACGGCCATGCTCTGGTTCGGAGTGATCGGCCTGGTCGGCAACGTCATCGGCCTGGCCATCCTCGCCTCCGGGCGGGGGGAGAACCTGAACATGAAGGCCGCGTTTCTGGAGGTGGCCAACGACGCCCTGGGCTCGGTGGCGGTGATCGTCTCCGCGATCGTCATCGCCACCACCGGGTGGACCCGGGCGGATGCGATCGTGTCCTTGTTGATTGCCGCCCTGATCGTGCCCCGGGCTCTGATCCTGCTGCGCGACACCATTGAGGTCCTGATGGAAACCACCCCGAAGGGCCTGGACCTCGAGCAGGTCCGCACCCGCCTGGAAGCCCTGCCGCACGTGGTGGGTGTGCACGACCTGCACGCCTCAAGGATCGACTCCGACACCCCCGGTGCTCTCGGCCCACGTCACCGTTCACGACGGCTGCCTGAGTGCTGAGCACACCGGGGTGGTGTGAGACCCTCCACCCCTGACCCCCTCCCATCCCTGGTACACCCTGCTGCCCGAGACTGAACGGAAACCC
>NZ_MKJW01000068.1:0-1121 GCF_001942375.1 Kocuria sp. CNJ-770 | reverse complement strand
AAGGAGTTCGTGTTGTCGACCAACGTTGTCTCGGAGTCCCTGATCTCCACCCTGCCCGGTTCCACCTACGTGGACGAGGCCGTCTTCCGCGCCGAGCAGGAACGCATCTTCGAGCAGATGTGGTTCTGCGCCGTGCGCGCCGGTGACCTCGACAAGCCCGGGGCCTACCGCACCGTGCAGATCGGCCGGGAATCGATCATCATCACCCGCAACCGCAAGCACGGCATCCGCGCCTTCTACAACATCTGCCGCCACCGCGGCGTGAAACTGTGCATGGAGGAGACCGGCGAAGCCAACCGCTCCTTCCAGTGCCCCTACCACGCCTGGACCTACGACTTCGACGGCAAGCTCATCGCCGCCCCCAACCTCACCAAGATGCCCGACATCGACCGCCAGGAATACGGACTGGTCACCATCCCGGTGCGCGAGTACCTCGGCTACGTCTGGGTCTGCCTGGCCGAGAACCCCCCCTCCTTCGAGGACGACGTGATGGGCGACATCGAAGAACGCCTCGGCGACACCCAGGCCATCGAGGGCTACGACATCGCCAACCTCGCCCTGGGCCGACGCATCACCTACGACGTGAAGGCCAACTGGAAGCTCATCATCGAGAACTTCATGGAGTGCTACCACTGCGCCACCATCCACCCCGAACTCACCGAGGTCCTGCCCGAGTTCGCCGACGGACTCGCCGCCCAGTACTTCGTCGGCCACGGCGCCGAGTTCGGCGAGAACGTCGCCGGCTTCACCGTCGACGGCTCCGAAGGCCTCGACAAGCTCCCCGGAGTCGATGAGGACCACGACCGCCGCTACTACGCGATCACCATCAAACCCACCGTCTTCGTCAACCTCGTCCCCGACCACGTGATCATCCACCGCATGTTCCCCCTCGCCGCCGACCACACCATCGTCGAGTGCGACTGGCTCTACCTGCCCACCGTGGTCGAGTCCGGCAAGGACGTCTCCGCCTCCGTGGAACTCTTCCACCGCGTCAACCAGCAGGACTTCGACGCCTGCGAACGCTGCCAACCCGCCATGAACTCCAAGATCTACGCCACCGGCGGCGTCCTCGTCCCCTCCGAACACCACATCGGCGCCTTCCACGACTGGATCACCGAAAA
>NZ_MKJW01000067.1:0-1122 GCF_001942375.1 Kocuria sp. CNJ-770 | reverse complement strand
CCGCGCTCCCGCCCCCCGGAGATCTCCATGACCACACCGTCCGAAGCTCCCCCCACCCTCACGACAGGCGCCGGCACGACAGGCGCCACCGCGACAGCTGCCGGCACGGCCGGCGTCGACCGCGCGCCCCGCGGGCCGGGGCGCCGGCCCCGCCTCGTCGCCGTGGACGCGGCCCGCGGCCTGGCCCTGATCGGCATGATCGCCGTCCACATCCTGCCCGCCCACGACCCCGAGACCTTCGCGCCCACGGTGCAGTGGACCCTGTTCGGCGGCCGCGCCGCGGCGCTGTTCGCCCTGCTCGCCGGGCTCAGCCTGGCCTTCTCCTCCGGCGGGCGGACACCGCACCGCGGACGGGAGCTGACCGCCACGCGCGCCGGGCTCGTGGTCCGCGCCCTGCTGATCGCCGCCGTCGGGCTCGGCATCAACGAGCTGATGCCCACCCCGGCCCCGGCCCTGGGCATCCTCGTCTACTACGGGGCGTTCTTCCTGCTGGCCGTGCCCCTGCTGGGCCTGCGGCGCCGGACCCTGGCCGCCGGCGCGGCCGTCCTCGCGGTCGCCGGCCCCCTGCTCGTGCACACCCTGGGACCGGCCCTGCCCCAGCCCGCGGCGGTCAACCCGACCCTGGGCAGCCTGGCGGCGGAGCCCGGGGCGTTCCTGGCCCAGGTGCTGCTGACGGGCACCTACCCCGCCGTGCCGTACCTGAGCTACCTCTGCGCTGGGCTGCTCCTGGGCCGCCTGGACCTGCACGCCGTCCAGGTGCAGGTCCGGATCGTGCTGGTCGGCGCGCTCCTGGCCCTCGGCGCGTGGTTCGCCTACTGGCTTCTGGTCCTCCAGTCCGGCGGCTACGACCAGCTGATGCGGCACACCCCCTGGCTGAGCGAGGACCAGATCGACGAGATCCTGGTCTGGGGCCCGAGCCCGGACCTGCCGACCTCCACCTGGTGGTGGCTGCTGACGGCCGGCCCGCACAGCAACACCCCGGTGACGCTGCTCATGGACCTGGGCACCGGCCTGGCCGTGCTGGGAGCGTTCCTCCTGCTCGCCCGGCGAACCCGCTGTGGACCACCCTGGGCGCCATGGGCGGGCGCACCCTGACCCTGTACTCGGCCCACCTGCTCGCCC
>NZ_MKJW01000066.1:0-67644 GCF_001942375.1 Kocuria sp. CNJ-770 | reverse complement strand
CAGGACCCGAAAGGCCCCGAAACTCGTGAGTGGAATCTTCGCCGCCTCCCGGCCCCGGACAACCCGTCCCGGCCGCAACGACTCAGCTAATTTACCTCCCCGACCCGCCCCACGCAACTCCCGCACCCCGCCCAGCGGGACACGACAGCACCAGAACGACTCCGGAGAAGAACCAACCACCGGAAAACCGGCCGCCACCACGGGGCGAGAACCTCGCCCACCCGCAGTAACCCGGACGACACTACACCCACCCCCCGACACCGTCAAAACACCCGCCGACACCGCACGAACGGGGTGTGCCCGCAGACCCGGAACGGCATCGGGCAACTTTGCTGCGACGGACTTTCTGCTGCCGAGGGTCTGTGCTGACGGACCGGACAGCCCCCTCCCCGGCAGCCGCAGGTCGGACGGTGGGGGCACTGGCGGCATCGTCGTGCTGCACCGTGAATCACCAAGGATGTGGCGCCCGATCGATCCGGCACCCTGCGCCAGCGCGAGCGCCCCTGCGGAGCAATGCGGGTCGGTCCCGGCCGCATCCGTGGGCCATGGGATCTGTGGTGCCTGCTGGGCCGCTCGGCGACGTCGTCGGCTGTTGAGCCGGCCGCTGCCCGGGACAGGCGAATCATCGCTGCGGGCGGGGCTGCAGCGGACGTGCTGCGGACGAGGGATCGAGTCGTGGTGATCGAGCGGTGCGCATCCGCGTGATCACGCGCCACCTCTGTGGCGAGGACATCTGCGGCCGGTGAATTCGTTCGACACCTGGATCCGTCGATGACGGAAAGGTCCTCCGTCTCACCCTGCGAGAGGGTACGGGAAGAGCGGCAGACGGGAGTCGAACCCGCGACCTCCACCATGGCAAGGTGGCGCTCTACCAGCTGAGCTACTGCCGCATTCGTGGCTCCAGCAGGAGCCACGGGAAGACATTACCCGATTCTTGCGGCGTGTGCGTCACGCCGGCCAGGAAGGCCCCGGGTGCGCTCCCCTTTTCCGTGGTCCCGGCCTGTGCCATGACCGTGGCGATTACGCCTCAGGAGCGCAGGATTCGCCCGGCCGGGCTCAGAGGTGCGAGTCGCGCTCGGTGACGGACTCCCGGCCGGCAGGGTCGACGTGTCGGGTCTGGGTGCTGGTGCGCCGTGGGATGAGGGAGATCACCAGCAGCACCGCGCCGACCACGGTGAGGATCCACCCCACCGTGACCAGGCTGATGGCGAACGAGCCGAGGCTGATCGTGTTGCCGCTGGTGGCGAAGACCAGGATCAGTCCCAGAACGAGCGTGATGGCGGCACCGGCGGAGAAGTTGCGGTTCATGAGGGGCTCCTAGGAATCGCGGCAAAGGCATGTGCTTTGCAGTTGCAATCATCCTACAGACGGGCCGGCACGCTGATAAGCCCGCGAACGGTCGAAGACTCACAGGTTCTCCCCCAGCGCCGATGCGACGCCGGGGACGGTCTACAGCCCCTCGTGGGCCATGTTGGCGAACCGGGAGTAGTGGCCCTGGAACGCCACCACGATCGTCTTGGTGGGACCGTTGCGGTGCTTCGCCACGATCACGTCCGCCTCACCGGCGCGCGGTGACTCCTTGTCGTAGACGTCGTCGCGGTGCAGCAGGATCACCATGTCGGCGTCCTGCTCGATCGAGCCCGACTCGCGGAGGTCCGAGACCATCGGCTTCTTGTCCTGGCGCTGCTCGGAGCCACGGTTCAGCTGGGACAGCGCGATGACCGGGACCTCCAGCTCCTTGGCCAGCAGCTTCAGGGCACGGGAGAACTCCGAGACCTCCTGCTGACGGGACTCGACCTTCTTGCCCGAGCTCATCAGCTGGAGGTAGTCCAGCACCACGAGCTTGAGGTCGTGCTTCTGCTTGAGCCGGCGGCACTTCGCCCGGATCTCCATCAGCGACATGTTCGGGGAGTCGTCGATGAACAGCGGTGCGGAGTCCATCTTGCCCATCGTGGTGGCGATCTTCGCCCACTGCTCGTCCTGCAGGCGCCCCTTGCGCAGGTCCTGCATGTTCAGCGTCGCCTCGGCGGAGAGCAGGCGCATGGCGATCTCGTTGCGGCTCATCTCCAGGGAGAAGATCACCGTGGTCTGGTTGTGCTTGATCGCCGCGGACCGCGCGACGTCGAGGGCCAGGGTGGATTTGCCCATGGCCGGGCGGGCCGCGATGACGATCATCTGCCCGCCCTGGAAGCCCTGGGTCAGCTCGTCGAGCTCGATGAAGCCGGTGGGCACGCCGCGCATGCCCTCGCCGCGGGAGCCGGCGGCCTCGATCTCGTCGACGGTGGACTCGATGACCTCCTTGAGCACCGTGTAGTCCTCGGAGGAGCGGCGCTCGGCCACCTGGTAGATCTCGGCCTGGGCGGCGTTGACGATGTCGTCGACCTCGCCGTCGGAGCTGTAGCCCAGCTGCACGATCTTGGTGCCGGCCTCCACGAGGCGGCGCAGCACCCCGCGCTCGCGCACGATCTCGGCGTAGAACCCGGCGTTGGCGGCGGTCGGGACCGAGGAGATGAGGGTGTGCAGGTACGCGGGCCCGCCCACGCGCTCGATCTCGCCGCGCTTGGTCAGCTCGTCGGCCACCGTGATGGCGTCGGCGGGCTCGCCGCGCCCGTACAGGGAGATGACGGCCTCGTAGATGGACTCGTGAGCCGGCTTGTAGAAGTCGACGCCGCGCAGCACCTCCACGACGTCCGCGATGGCGTCCTTGGACAGCATCATGCCGCCGAGCACCGACTGCTCCGCGACGTTGTCCTGCGGCGGGGTCCGTCCGAACTCCCGATCGCCTCCGGACGACTGCTCCGACACGTGCCCACCTCTCCCTGCGCCCGCGCGGGGGCACGGACGGACGAACGACGACGCCGCCTCGTCTGCGGGCGGCCCCACCATTCTCGCACCGACCGCGGACACCGCTTGCCGCCCGGTGGTGTCCGTGGACACCATGGACCATGGCGCTCACCACAGACCTCAGCGGTCCCTGTTCGTGGGACATCCGGACCACGCGGGAAGAGCTGGCCGCGGGCCGGATCAGCCATGTGGAGCACCTCGACGCCCTGCTGGAGCGTCTGCCGCCGGCCCAGCGGCTCGGGGCGGTGATCAGCGTGGACCCGGAGCTGGCGCGCGCCTTCGCCCACGCCCTCGACCGCCGGGAGACGTGGGGGCCGCTGACGGGGATCCCCCTGGGCGTCAAGGACGTCGTGGACGTGGCCGGGTTCCCCACCACGGGTGGCACGCGGGCGCTGGAGGACCACGTGGTGGGCCGGGACGCCCCTGCGGTCCGGCGTCTGCGGGCGGCCGGCGCCATCCTGTTCCTGAAGACCAACCCGCACGAGCTGTCCTTCGGCATCACCTCGACCCACGGCTCCCTGGGCCCGGTGCACCACCCGCTGGACCCCGCGCTGGCCGCCGGCGGCGGCAGCGGGGGCTCGGCGGTGGCCGTGGCGGTCGGCCTGGTCCCGGCGGCGGTCGCCGCGGACACGGGCGGTTCCTCCCGCATCCCCGCCGCCCTCTGCGGGATCGTGGGGTTCCGGCCCACGCTGGGCCGCTATCCGTCGTCGGGGGTCCTGTCGATCGCCCACTCCCGGGCCACGATCGGCACCGTGGCCCGCACCGTGGACGACGTGGTCCTGCTGGACGCGCTGCTGGCCGGGGAGCGCCCGAGCGGCCCGCCCCGCGCCCGGCACCTGGAGGTCGAGGACGAGGGTCCCGGCCCGCTGCACGGGCTCCGGCTGGGCGTCCCCGGGCTGTTCCTCCGGGACCTGGAGCCCGGGGTGGACACGGTGTTCGGCGCGGCCCTGCGAGCGCTCGAGGCCGCCGGCGCGGAACTCGTCGAGGTGGACGTCGCCCCGGCCCGGGATCATGCGGCTGCCGCCGGGATGGCGATCGTCCTGCACGAGTTCCTGCCGGACCTGCAGGCGTACCTGGCGGACCGGGGCGGCGGGCCCTCCCTGGAGCAGGTGCGGCGCGGGATCGGCAGCCCGGACGTCCGGCGGATCTGGGAGCTGGCCGAGGTGTTCCGCGCCGCCGACGACGAGTACCGGGCCGCCCAGCAGGCCCGCCGGCTGGCCCTGCGGCTCTACACCGGGGCGCTGGAGGCCCGGGGCGTCACGGCCCTGGTGCAGCCGACCTGCCCGGTGACGGCCCGCCCGCTCGGCGACGACGGGACCGTGGAGCTCAACGGCCGCCGCGTGCCCACGCTCGAGACCTTCACGCGCCACTCCGACCTCGCGGACACCATCGGCACGCCGGGGATCACCCTCCCCGCCGGGCGCACCGCGGCGGGGCTGCCCGTGGGTCTCGAGCTGGCGGCCGGTCCGGGCGCGGACGCCGTGCTGCTGGACCTCGCCCGGACGGTGGAGGCGCTGCTGCGGGAGCGGTGAGCCGGCCGCACCTACGGACCGGCGCCCGGGCCGGGCCGCGGGGGCGGGAAGCCCTCGGCACGGTCGAGGGCCTCCTCGGTCGCCCGGCGCCCGAAGGCGATGAGCTCCTCGGCGCGGTGGAAGTCCAGGAGGCGGCCGGTCTGCTTGGGCACCGTGATGAGCAGGTCGGGAGGATAGCCGGCCAGCCGGTAGCGCAGCACCATGGACTGCAGCGCCTCGAGGGACAGCTGCATGACGTCGAGCGTGCGCAGTCCGGCGGGGAGCACCCCGAGCACGTCCTCGGCCGCCTCCTCGAGGAGCTCGGCGTCGAGCACCTGCGGGAGCTCCTCCGGGACCTCCCCGGGGAACTCCTCCCCGAGCCGGCGGGTGCGGGCCTCGGCACCGCGACCCCGAGTCTCCGCGATGCGCTCCATGACGGTGCGCGCCAGCTCCCGGTCCAGGAGATGGGCGGCGCTGCGGCGGAACCGCTCCGCCCGCTCCTCCGCGGGGCGCGCCGCGGCCGTCTCCCGGGCCGGCACCCTGCCCTCGCCGGGCATCCGCTCCCCCGACAGGGACACGGCCACGGTGACGTCCGCGCGGGAGGCGACGGTCGCGGCGATGGGCACGGGGTTCAGGATGCCGCCGTCCGCGAGCAGCCGTCCGTTGATCATGACCGGGGTGATGATGCTGGGCAGGGCGATCGACGCCCGCACGGCGACGTCGACCGGGCCCTCCTGGAACCAGACCTCCTTGCGGGCCAGCAGGTCGGTGGCCACGGCGGTGAAGGGCATGGGCAGGTCCTCGATCAGGGCGCCGTCCAGCAGCTCGCGCACCTTGGCCATGATCTTCTCCGCCCGGATCACCCCGGGGGACGACGGCGAGGGATCGAGCAGCCGGAGCACGTCCCGCTGGGTCAGTCCCTGCACCCACTGCGCGTACGGGCCCAGGCGTCCCGCCGCGTGCAGCCCGCCGACGAGCGCCCCCATCGAGCTGCCCGCGATGGTCACGATCTCGAAGCCCCGCTCCTCGAGCACCTCGATCACGCCGATGTGGGCGTAGCCGCGGGCACCCCCGCTGCCCAGGGCCAGGGCCACGCGCGTGGTGCTGCTCATCAGCCGCTCCTTCCCCGGCCGCCGGACGGCCCGTGCCGGTTCCCTGCCCAGGGTGGCAGGGTCCTTCACAGGAGGAAAGGACCACGTCCCGCCCACCGGGTGGAGACGTCGCTCCGCCCGTTCCGCACACGAGTTTTCCACCCTGTGGACAACCGGTGGAAAACGCCGGGCGCGGCTGTGCACAGGGTGGGGGAAACCCTGTGGAAATTTGTCCACAAGAAATAGTCAATCCTGCGCTGACCAGGCCAAACGATCACTCACAGGCTGTGCAGGACCGGTGGGGCCGCCACCGGTGTCATCCACAGCACAGACGCGCCCGGCCGTGCTCAGAGCACAGAGGAGAGCACACCCAGCCACAGCAGCGGATGGCACAGCACGGACAGCGCCAGCAGCACCAGGAAGCGGGTCCGAGCGCCCGCGAACCCGACGGCTCCGGCCAGTGCGACCACCGCCGTGACGGTGGCCCCCACCGCCGCGGCCACGAAGCCGACCACGAAGACCGTCATCGCGGTCTCGGCTCCTCCGGAGTTGCCTCCCAGGAAAGCGACGACGAAAGCCAGTACCGTGAAGAGCAGGCACCCCACGCCGAACCAGTACAGGGCGGACGGTGTGACACGCGGGATCAGGGACGGCATGCACCCATTGTCCCCCGAGGATCCGCGCCGCACCGGCACACCGCTCCAGGAGCGCCCCCGGGCGCCCGAGCCGCCGAGGAGGCCCCGTGGACGACAGCCAGCGCATGTGGGAGGACCGGTACGCCTCCGGGGAGGACTCCCCGGACGGCACCCGTCCGCACCCGGAGGTCGCCGCCCTCCTGGAGCGGACGGCCGGGGAGCACGCGGGCCGCACCCCGGCCGCGCTCGACCTCGGGGCCGGCACGGGTCGGCACACCCTGTCCCTGGCCCTGGCCGGCTACGACCCCACGGCCGTGGACTTCTCCCCGAGCGCCGCGCGCGTCCTCGCCGACGCGCTGGCCGAGCGGGGTCTGCCCGGCCGCGCCCTGGTGGCGGACCTGCGGACCTGGAGCCCCGAGCAGGAGCAGCTCTCCGGGCCCGATGTGGTGCTCCGGCAGTTCGACCTGGTGCTCGCCGTCTACTTCCAGCACGACCTCTCGCTGCTGCGCCGCGCGACCGAGTGGCTCGCGCCGGGCGGCCGGCTGCTGTGGATCACCCACGCCCCCGGCAGCGTGGAGGGCCCGCCGCCGACCGTGCCGCGCCCGGACCTGGAGGAGACGGTGGCCGTGCTCGAGGGCAAGGGCCTGGACCTGCTGCGCGCCGAGCAGGTCCGCACGACGCCGACCGCGCTCGACGTCGTCGTCGAGGGGGTCCGGCCCCGCTGAGGCCCCCCGACATGCGGAAGGCCCCCGGGGCGCACCGCGGGGGCCTTCTGCCGTGCAGGACCGGGAACCGGTCAGGCGGGGACGACCTCGAACTCGACGTTCGCGTTGACGTCTTCGTGCAGGCGCACGGAGGCCTGGTACACACCGGTGGTCTTGATGTGCTGGTTGAGCTCGACCTTGCGCTTGTCCACGGAGCCGAGGCCGGCGCCTCGACGGCGTGGGCGACGTCCTCGGCCTTGACGGTGCCGAAGAGACGTCCCTCGGCGCCGGCCTTGACCGGGATGGTCACGGTGGCGGAGGTCAGCTTCTGGGCCAGGGCCTGGGCGTCCTCGAGCGAGGCGACCTCGCGGGCGGCGCGGGCGGCCTTGATGCTCTCGATCTGCTTCTCGCCGCCGCGGGACCACGGGGTCGCGAAGCCGCGCGGGAAGAGGTAGTTGCGGGCGTACCCGTTCTTGACCTCGACCACGTCACCGGCAGCGCCGAGGCCGGTGACCTCGGTCGTCAGGATGATCTTTGCCATGAGTGTCTGTCCTCTCTGATCAGCGGCCGGCGCCGGAGTAGGGCAGCAGCGCGACCTCGCGGGCGTTCTTGATCGCCAGAGCGATCTTGCGCTGCTCCTGCACGGTCACACCGGTGACGCGGCGGGCGCGGATCTTGCCGCGATCGGAGATGAACTTGCGCAGCAGCGCAACGTCCTTGTAGTCGATCTCAGTGACTTTGGCAGCCTTGAGCGGGTTCTGCTTTGGTTTGGGCTTACGAAGTTCAGCCTTGGCCATCGTGGTGCTCCTTGTTCTTCAAGTGGAGCCCGCGGCTGGTCACCGCGGGATGGGGTGTGTGTCGGGAAAAGCGGGGAAGGCCTAGAACGGCGGCTCGTCGTCCTGTCCGCTGCCCCAGTCGTAGTTGCCGCCGGAGGACTGGCTCCACGGATCGTTCTGGGGCGCGGCCTGCGGAGCGGGCTGACGCCCGCCGCCGCCACCACGGCCACCGCCGAAGCCGCCGCCCTGCTGGCCGCCGCCGAACCCGGAGTCGCCCCCGAATCCGCCGCCGCCCTGCGGGGCGCCGCCGCCGAAGCCACCGCCCTGCTGGCCGCCGCCGCCGCCGAAGCCGCCGCCCTGCCCGCCGGAGCGGGCGTTGCGGTTGACCTTGGCGGACGCGTAGCGCAGCGAGGGACCGACCTCGTCGACGTCGAGCTCCGTGACGGTGCGCCGCTCGCCTTCCTTGGTCTCGTACGAGCGCGACTTGAGCCGACCCTGGACGATGACGCGCATGCCCTTCTGCAGGGACTCCGCCACGTTCTCGGCCGCCTCGCGCCACACGGAGCAGCGCAGGAACAGGGTCTCCCCGTCCTTCCACTCGTTGGACTGGCGGTCGAAGGTGCGGGGCGTGGACGCAACGGTGAAGTTGGCCACGGCCGCACCCGACGGGGTGAAGCGCAGCTCGGGGTCAGCGGTCAGGTTGCCGATTACGGTGATGACGGTGTCACCAGCCATGTGGACCTCCCGGGTCGAAGAAGTTCGCGGTCGTACGGGACGTGCTGGGGATCTCCAGCATCTCACCGGTGGGCCCTCGCGGGGCACCCTCGGCGATCAGCCTGTGAAGTCCTTACTCGGCGGAGATCTTCTGCTCTTCCGGGCGGATGATCTTGGTGCGCATGATCGCCTCGTTGAGGTTCAGCACACGGTCGAGCTCCTGGGCGGTCTGCGGGGTCGCGGTGAAGCGGACCACGGCGTAGATGCCCTCGGACTTCTTCTGGATCTCGTAGGCGAGGCGACGGCGGCCCCAGATGTCGACGTTGTCGACGGTGCCGTTGTCCTTGGTGACGACCTCGAGGAACTTCTTGAGAGTCGGCTCCACGGCACGATCCTCGACCTCGGGGTTGATGATCACCATCAGTTCGTATTCACGCATGTTCGAACCCACCTCCTTCGGGCTGAGCGGCTGCGGTCCTTCCGCAGCAGGAGGTTCTGTAGCGTCGTCCGCGCACCGGCGCCGCACGTCGGGCGGCGGGCACACAGACCTCACAACACTACTACATCCGCGGCTCCGCACCGAACGGGGCGCCCGGCCGGGGCAGCCACGTCCGGGGGACGCTCACCGGCGGTAGGCACTCCGGGCGATCGAGGCATTCACGAACGCGGTGCGGAACGGCATGGTGAAGATGTCCAGGAACATCAGCAGCGCCCACGGCACGAGGAACAGCAGACCGATGCCGATGCCCACCGTGCTCCAGCCGAGACCGCCCAGGAACAGGTAGATCAGGCCCCAGACGGGCTGGCGGAGATAGAACTTGTGCACTCCCAGCGAGCCCAGGAAGAACCACAGGACGTAGGCCAGGAGCAGGGACTTGCCGCCCACCACGTTCACCACGGGCGCCCCGGCGGGCACGCCGTGCCCGGTCCCGTAGGGCTGTCCGTACGGCGCGCGGGGATACCCGGTGGGCGCCCCTTGACCGGTTCCGAACGGCTGCCCGTAGGGCGCGCCGCGGTAGCCGGCACGGCCGGGATCGTCGTTCAGCGGGACGGGGCGGTAGTACTCGGGCTCGGGAGCCACGGGGGTCCTCTCGGGGGCGGGCCGTCCGGGCGGACGGGATGTCGGGGGACCGTCCGGGGGACGGCCTCGACCAGCACAACGACCGGTCGGTGAGCGCTATTCCGGGCGGCGGACCGCCGCGAGGTGCTCGGGGCGCACCGGCCCCACGTGCCCGGCGAACTCCTCGCGCCCGCGCAGCCAGGCCGCGACGAACGGGCACACGGGCACGATCGTCAGGCCTGCGGCCACGGTGTCCTCGAGCGCGGCGGCGGCCAGCCGGCTGCCCAGGCCCTCGCCCTCCCGGTCGTCGTCCACCGTGGTGTGGAAGAAGATCCGCTGGGGCCCGGCCGGGGTGCCGAAGGGACGGTAGTGGGCCTCCCCGACGACCGTGCCGCCGTCGAGCAGCTCGTAGCGGTGCCGGTCGGGGGCGTGGCGGACGGTGATCGTGGCATCCTGCGGCACGGGTGCTCCTGTCGGGTCGGTGGCGGATTCCCCCGGAGCCGGCCGCGGCACAGGGGTATTCCGATTAGGCTACGCTTTTCTTGTCAAATGATCGTCGTGCGGTCACCCGGACCGCCGCGCCCGAGGAAGAGGCCCCGATGCGCCGTCGCCCCCTGTACGTCACCACCGGCATCCTGACCGCGATGACGGCGGTCGTCACGGGCTGCGGCACGCTCGGCCTGGGCGAACAGCCCGCCGACCTGCAGATCTACTCGGCACGGCACTACGACCTCGAGGGCGCGTTCGGCCAGTTCACGGACGAGACCGGGATCACGGTGGAGTTCATCAGCGGCGACGACGCCGAGCTCCTCGAGCGGCTCAAGGCCGAGGGGGACGACACCCCGGCGGACGTGTTCATGACCGTCGACGCGGGCAACCTCTGGAACGCCGCCCGGCAGGACGAGCTCGCCGCGATCTCCTCCCCGACCCTGGACGAGGCGGTGCCCGAGGACCTCCGGGACCCCCAGGACCGCTGGTTCGGCCTGGCGATGCGGGCGCGCACGCTCACCTACAACCCGGACAACGTCGACCCCGCCGAGTTCGACAGCCAGGAGAGCTACGCCGGGCTGGCCGACCCGAAGTGGAAGGGACGGCTGTGCATGCGGGACGCCACCTCCGCCTACACCCAGTCCCTGGTCGCGAGCCTGATCGACCTGCACGGCCGGGAGAGGGCCCTGGAGATCGTGGAGGGCTGGGTGGCCAACGACGTGGACATCCAGAGCAATGACGTCCTGCTGCTCGAGTCGATCGACGCCGGGACCTGCGACGTGGGGATCAACAACCACTACTACCTGGCCCGCACCCTCGAGGAGAACCCCGAGCTGAACGTCGACCTGTTCTGGGCCAGCCAGGACGGCGCCGGCACCCACGTGAACATCTCCGGGGCGGGCGTGGTCGAGGGGTCGGACAACCCCGAGGACGCGCAGCGGCTCATCGAGTGGCTGGCCACCGACGGCCAGAACGCGTTCGTCGACGCCAACCACGAGTTCCCCGTCAACCCCGCGGTGGAGCCCGAGCCGACGATCGCCGCCTTCGGGGAGTTCGAGCGCATGCCGCTCAACGCGGAGGCCTACGGGGACCTCAACGCCGAGGCGGTCGATCTGCTGGCCGAGGCCGGATACCGGTGACCGAGACGGCCGTCCTCGCCGAGGCCCGGCCACCCGTCCCCCGCCCGCGCCGGGGCGCGGGCACGGGCCGCCCGTGGTGGACGGCCCTCGTCGTCCTCGTCGCGGTCCTCGTCGCGACCCCCGTCCTGGCCGTGGTGGCCGACGGCCTCGGCAGCCTGGGCGAGGGCAGCCCGCCGCGCGGGCTCGGCCGGATGGTGCTCACCACCCTGACGCTCATGCTCGGCGTCGGAGCGGGGACGCTGGTCGTGGGCGGGGGGCTGGCGTGGCTGGTCACGGCCTACCGCTTCCCGCTGCGCGACGTCCTGGTGTGGCTGCTGGTCCTGCCGCTGGCCATGCCCGCCTACATCCTCGGCTTCGTGTTCCTGTCCACCTTCGACGTCTCCGGGCCGGTGCAGTCCGCCCTGCGGGCGGTGCTGGGCACGGACGTGTGGACGCCGGAGGTGCGCTCGCTGCCCGCCGCGATCCTGGTGATGACCCTGACCCTCTACCCCTACGTCTACCTCCTGGCCCGAGCCGCGCTGGTCGAGCAGACGGCGGGCACCTACGACGCCGCGCGGACGCTGGGCGCCGGCCGGGCCCGGGCGCTGCGCCGCGTCCTGCTGCCCCTGGCCCGTCCCTCCCTGGCCGCCGGACTGGCCCTGGTGATGATGGAGACGCTCACCGACTTCGCCACCGTGCAGTACTTCAACGTGCAGACGGTCTCGGTGGGGGTCTACCTGGTGTGGAAGGGCAGCTTCGACTTCCACGCGGCCACCCAGCTGGCCGTGCTCGTGCTGCTCTTCGCGGTGGCCGTCCTGGCCGGCGAGCGCCTGCTCCGCGGCCGGGCCCGGTTCCACCAGCGGGGCGGCCGCGGCCAGGGGCTGCAGCCGGAGCGGCTCACCGGGTGGCGCGCCTGGGGCGCCACGCTCCTCGGCGTCGCCGCCCTGTCCGCCGGCTTCCTCCTGCCCGTGCTCCAGCTGCTCGTGTGGGCCATCGGCGAGGTGGTCGGCGATCCCGCCACCCTGACCGACCCGCGCTTCGCGGACCACCTCACCAACAGCCTCGTGGTCGCGGCGATCGCCGCCGGGGCCTGCGTGCTGCTCTCCCTGGCGATCGCGCACGGCGTGCGGATGAGCGGCGGGCGTCTGGCGGCCTCCGCGGCCCAGCTCACGACGTTCGGCTACGCCGTCCCGGGCGCCGTGGTGGGCATCGGCGTCCTCATCGCCTTCGCCGGGCTGGACACCGCCCTGGAGCGCGCCGGGGTCCCGGGCGGCACCGGGCTGCTGGTGACAGGCTCGGTCCTGGGGATCCTCTACGCGTACGTGATCCGCTTCCTCGCCCCGGCCTACCAGGCCGTGGACGCGAGCCTGGGCAAGATCTCCCCGACGATCACCTCCTCCGCGCTCAGCCTGGGCGCCTCCCCGCTGCGGGTCCTGACCCGGGTGCACCTGCCCCTGGCCCGCCCCGGCGTGGCGGTGGCCCTCGTGCTCGTGCTCATCGACGCGGTCAAGGAGCTGCCCATCGTGCTGCTGCTGCGCCCGTTCGGGTTCACCACGACGTCCGTGTGGGTCTACGAGCTCGCCCGCGAGAACTTCTGGGAACGGGCGGCCCTGCCGGCGCTGGTGATCGTGGCGGCGGCGGTCGTGCCCGTGTTCGTCCTGGTCCGGCAGACGCGCCGGGCCGAGCACCACGGAAAGGTGGGCCGATGACCGTGCGGACCGTGAGCGCGGACCGCGCACCCCGCGCCGGCCAGGCGCCGCCCGCCCTGGTCCTCGACCGGGTCAGCAAGCACTACGGGGACTCCGCCGGCGCCAGCGCCCTGGACCTGACGGTGGCGCCCGGGGAGCTGGTGACGCTGATCGGGCCCTCCGGCTGCGGGAAGTCCACGACGCTGCGGCTCGTGGCCGGGCTCGAACGGCCCGACGAGGGGACGATCCGCATCGCGGGGGAGGTGGTGGCGGACGGGCGCCGGTTCCAGGAGCCCGAGCACCGCCGGGTCGGCCTGGTCTTCCAGGACCACGCGCTGTTCCCGCACCTGACGGTCGCGAAGAACGTCGCGTTCGGGCTCGACCGGTCCCCGCGGGCCGGGCGCCGGGCCCGGGTCGGGGAGGTCCTCGAGCTCGTGCGGCTGAGCCACCTCGCCGACCGCTACCCGCACGAGCTCTCCGGCGGCGAGCAGCAGCGCGTGGCCCTGGCCCGGGCGCTGGCGCCCCGGCCGGCCGTCGTCCTGCTGGACGAGCCGTTCTCCAGCCTCGACGAGTCCCTCCGCGCCCAGGTGCGCCGCGACACCACGGCCACGCTGCGCGAGACCGGCACCACCGCGGTGCTGGTCACCCACGACCAGACGGAGGCCCTCTCCGTGGGCCACCGCGTGGTGGTCATGCACGACGGGGTGATCGAGCAGGCCGACACCCCGGAGAAGGTCTTCGAGCAGCCCAGCACCCGGTTCGTCGCCTCCTTCATGGGCGACGCGGACTTCCTCCCGGCGCGGGTGCACCGGGCGCTGCTGACCTGCGAGATCGGCATCGTCTCCACGGTGCCGGGCTGGGCCGACAGCGACGTGGCGGTCGACGTGGTGCTGCGCCCGCACGAGGTGGCGCTGCGCCCGGACCCGGACTCCCCCGCACGGGTCTCGGCGGTCGAGTACCACGGCGCGTTCGTGCTCCACCACGTGCGCCTGGCCTCGGGCCGGACGCTGCGCTCCTGGCAGCCCCACAACGTCCGTCACCCCGTGGGGACCCCCGTGGCCGTGACGGTGGCCGCGGGCACCACCCCGACGCTGCTCGTCGACGACCGGGCGGTCACCGCTCCGCCGCGGACCCGGTCCGGGGCGGGACGTTCCCCCATGTCCGACGAATTGGACAAGACTTTTCTTCGCTAATCGATTCTTCTAAGGTGGCGCCGTGACCACGCAACCGGATCTGGCCCGCATCCCCTTCGTGGCCGGGCTCGCCCGGCACGGGGACCGTCCTGCCGTCCTCACCCGCGACGGGACGCTGAACTACCGCGAGCTGGCCGAGCGCGTCGACGCCGTTGCCGCCCGCCTGGGCGGTGGACGCCGGCTGGCGGTCCTGGCCGCGGCCAACGACCTCGACTCCCTCGTCGCCTATCTCGCCGCCCTCAGCGCGGGCCACCCGCTGCTGCTGGTCCCGGCCGACAAGCCGGAGGCCCTGGCCTCCCTCGTGGCCGCCTACGACCCCGACGTCGTGCTCCGGTCCGGGGACGGCTCCCTCGTGGTGGAGGAACGGCGCCCCGGCACCTGTCACGACCTGCACCCCGACCTGGCGCTGCTGCTGAGCACCTCCGGCTCGACCGGCTCCCCGAAGCTCGTGCGCCTCTCGCACGAGAACCTGGCCGCCAACGCCGAGGCGATCGCCGAGTACCTGGCCATCGGGCCCGGCGACCGCGCCGCGACCACGCTCCCGATGTCCTACTGCTACGGGCTGTCGGTGATCAACAGCCACCTGCTGCGCGGGGCCGGGCTCGTGCTGACGGACCTGTCCGTGGTCGACCCCTGCTTCTGGGAGCTGTTCCGCGAGCACGGGGCGACGTCCTTCGCCGCGGTGCCCTACACCTTCGAGCTGCTCGAGCGCGTGGGCTTCGCCGAGATGGACCTGCCCCGGCTGCGCTGCGTCACCCAGGCCGGCGGGCGGCTGGCGCCCGAGAAGGTCCGCCACTACGCCGAGCTCGGCCGGCGCCGCGGCTGGGACCTGTTCGTCATGTACGGGGCCACGGAGGCCACCGCCCGGATGGCCTATCTGCCCCCGGGCCTGGCGACCGAGCGTCCCGGGTGCATCGGCGTCCCCGTGCCCGGCGGGGCCTTCCGGATCGACCCCGTGGAGGGCCTGGCCGACGGCGAGCTCGTCTACACCGGCCCCAACGTCATGCTCGGCTACGCCGAACACCCGTCCGACCTCGCCGCCGGGCGCACCGTCGAGGAGCTGCGCACCGGCGACCTGGCCCGCCGGCACCCCGACGGGCTGTACGAGGTCGTGGGGCGGCGCAGCCGCTTCGTGAAGATCGTGGGCCTGCGCGTGGACCTCGGGCAGGTCGAGCGCACCCTCGCCGAGCTCGGCGTGACGGCGGCGGCCGCCGGCTCGGCCCCGGGCTCGGACGAAGGCCTCGTGGTCGCAGTCGAGGGCGCGCACGAACCGCGGCTGCTGGGCAAGGTCCTCGCCCAGAGCGTGGGCCTGCCCCGCACCGCCGTCGCGGTGCACGCCGTGGAACAGCTGCCCCGCCTGGCCACCGGCAAGGTGGACTACCCGGCCGTCGCCGCGCTCGCCGCCCCCCGGAACGTTCCTGCCCCGCCCGCGGAGAGCGCGGCGCAGGGACCGCAGGACGTCAAGCGGATCTTCGCGGAGGTGCTGGACCGCCCCGACGTCGGCGACGACGACACGTTCGTCTCCCTCGAGGGCGACTCGCTGTCCTACGTGGCGGCCTCGGTCCGGCTGGAGCAGGCCCTCGGGCACCTGCCTCCGGACTGGCACGTCACGCCCGTCCGGGACCTGGTCCCCCGGGCGGCCCGGCCCCGGCGGCGCCTGGTGTCGTTCCTGGAGACCGGCATCGTCCTCCGGGCGGTCGCGATCGTGTGCATCGTCTGCACCCACGTGGAGCTGTTCACGTTCCAGACCGCCCACCTGCTGTTCGCGGTGGCCGGCTACAACTTCGCGCGGTTCCAGCTCACCGGTCGGCGCCTGCCCCGCCTGCGGCGCCACGCGCGCAGCCTGGGCCGCATCGTGGTCCCCTCCGTGGCCTTCATCGCCGTGGCCCACCTGCTCACCGACGACTACACCCTGGCCAACGTGGTGCTGCTCAACGGGATCGTGGGCCCGCAGGAGCTGACGAGCCAGTGGCACTTCTGGTTCGTCGAGATGCTGGTCTACGTCCTCGTGGCCGTCACGGCCCTCATGGCGCTGCCCTGGGCCGACCGGGCCGAGCGACGTCTCCCGTTCGTCTTCCCGCTGCTCCTGCTCGGCCTGGGGCTGCTCAGCCGCTACGACGTGGTGGACCCCGGGCTGCCCAAACCGGCCCCGGTGTTCTGGATCTTCGCCCTGGGCTGGGCGGCCGCCCGGGCCCGGACCCCGCTGCAGCGGTGCCTGGTGTCGGCTCTCACGGTGCTGAGCATCCCGGGCTACTTCGACAGCGCGCTGCGGGAGGGCACGCTCGCCGTGGGCATCCTCCTGCTCCTGTGGGCGCCGACCCTGCCCGTGCCGGCGGGGCTGCGGCGCCTGACCGGCCGGCTGGCCGCGGCGTCCCTGTACATCTACCTGACGCACTGGCTGGTCTATCCCGTGCTGCTGCCGGTGCACCCGGTCCTGGCCGTGGTCGCCTCGCTCGCCGCGGGCGTGGCCTACTGGCTCCTGGCCGAACGGGTGCTCCGCAGCCGGATGCTCCGCGGCGGGATGCGGCGGGGCAAGGCGTTCGGGGGCCAGGCACTCGGGGATCAGGCACTCGGGGGTCAGGCACCCGGCGCCGGAGGCGGGCCGGGCGCCGCCGGCGGGCCCGGGCGGGCACACCGGACCTGGTCGGGCCCCGTGGCTAGTCCAGGCCCACGCTGATCTCGGCGCTCTGCCCGGTGGAGCGCACACTGGCGAGCACCGGGAACTCCACGCGCTCCGTGACCGGCTCACCGTCCTCCAGGTAGCTCAGCCGCGCCTCGGCGGGCCGGTACGGGTCCGCGACCCAGCGCAGCGGGTCCTCCGGCGAGCCGACCAGCACCAGGGCGGGCCGGGAGACGAGCCGCCAGCGGACGTCGGTGATGCCCGGGTCCCCCGCCCCGCCCCCGTCGGGAAGACCCGCGGCGGTGTCCGGGGACTCCTCCGGGCCGGTGTGGCGCGCCGAGCTCGGGCAGCCCTCCGGAGCGAGCTCCTCCGAGGCCATGCAGGTGCGCAGCCACTGGGTGATCCGTTCCTCGGTCTCCTGCCACATCCGCGGGGACGGCTCGATCCGCAGGTCCACGGACGCCGGGCGCGGATCGCGGAAGGCCATCCGCACCGGGGGCAGGGGCACGGGCACCTGGTAGTAGGAGTTGCCGGGCAGCCCGATCGCGTAGTCCCCGGGCAGGGCCTCGAAGCGCCACGCGCCTCCCGGGCCGGTGGGGTCCGGCACGCGCTCGTCCGGGTCCGGGCGGATGCTCTCCCCGTTGACGGAGATCTCGTCCAGGGGTGCCGGGAGGTGGACGGCCAGGGGCGCCACGTCCGGGGAGTCCAGCTCCCAGTGGTCGTTGAAGGGACCGCTGCGCTCCACCCGGTGCACGCCGTAGGTGTGCACCTCCTCCCGGACGCGGTCCCCGCCCTCGGGGTCGTCCCACCACACGCGCACCCGGATCTCGGCGTGGTCGTCCTGCACGTCCGCGCGCAGCACCTCGTGGCCGCTGATCCGCCCGGCCGCGTTGCGGTAGACCCGGTTGGCGAAGATGTTGAGGGTGGGATCCGCGACCACGGCCTCCGCCCGGGACAACAGCTGCCGCGAGCGCCCGTCCTCGAGGCCGCCCAGCCAGGTGTGCACGGGGTCCTGGGGGGCGCGGTCGACGAAGAACCAGTTGAACGCCGAGCTCAGCCCGGTGACCAGGACCACGACCGCCGCCAGCCAGGTGAGCAGCGTCCGGCGCAGCCCGTGGGCGTCCTCGGCGGTGAGGACCGCGCCGGGCTCCCGTTCCCGTGGCACCGCCACCGCTGCCTCCCCGTCCGACGCCAGCTCGTCCGGCGCGCGCCGGTGCTCCGGGCCGCGCTGCGGCCCACCGGCTCACATCGTAGATCGGGCGCCGCGGCAGCGGCAGGAGGAGCCCTACAGCGCGCGTTTCTTGGTCACGAGGATCCCGGCGAGCACGAGGAGCAGGCCCCAGGCGCCGTAGACCAGACCGGACTCCACGTGGTTGAGCACGGCGTCCGAGGGCTGGTACACCGTGGTCAGCTGGGTGCTCGCCGCCCCGGGGGAGTAGGGCTTGGCGTCCTCGAGCCACTCGAAGGACAGGGCGAAGAGGACGAACTCCAGGACCAGCAGCAGCACCACGAGGACCACGATCCCCCACGTGGTGGACTTCAGCAGGGCCCCCAGTCCGAAGCCCAGCCACGCCGTGATCATGTAGAACAGGCCCACGGCGAGGATGTTGAGCAGGATCGCCTCCTGCCACACGTCGTAGCCCAGGTCCCCGCCGGCGAGGATCGGCTGGACCAGCAGGTGGCACAGGAACGCGCTGAGCACTCCGAAGAGGAACGCGACCACGGAGAGCACCACCGTCTTGGCGAGCATCACCGGGGTGCGCCGCGGCACGGCCGTCATGGTGGTGCGGACGGCGCCGGTGGAGTACTCGGAGCCGATGAACAGCACGGCCAGCGCCCCCAGGAGCAGCATGACCAGCTGCAGGCCGCCGTTGGCGCTGGTCATGGCCAGGTACTCGCTGAAGCCCATTCCCTCCGGCAGGGCGACGCCGGACTGCTCGGCGATCTGCTGGTCGGACTCCGCGACGAACGCGTCCCGCTGCTGCTGGACCTCCTCCTCCGTGAGGCCGATCTCCTCGGGGCTGCGCCCGTCGAGCGTGGCGTCGACCTGCTCCTGCGCGGCCTGCTGGTTGATGTCCTGCAGGGAGGTGGTGCTCCAGGCGCTCAGCGCCCCGAAGCCCAGGGCCAGCAGGAGGGCGACGGCGAGCAGGATCCAGTGGGAGCGCAGGGAGCGGAACTTGATCCACTCCGAGCGCAGGACCCGGCCGAAGCCCAGGCGGGCGTCGAACGCGGGGCCGGCGTGCCCGGTGGGGCCGGTGCCGGTGGTCTCCGGACGGGGTGCGGTCGAGGTGCTGGTGCTCATGCTCGGTCTCCGGTTCGTGCGGCGGGGCCCGCCCAGGGCGCCCGGGTGGTCTCGACGGGGGCGCCGCCGGAGCGGTACTCGACCTCGTCCTGCGTCATGGCCATGTAGACGTCCTCGAGGGTCTCGGTCTGCGGGGTGAGCTCGTACAGCAGCACCCCCGCGGACAGCGCGGCCTCGGCGATCCGCCGCGGCGCGGGCCCGGTGACCAGGGCCCCGTCGTCGTCGAACTCCGTGATCTCGGCGTGCTCCTCCCGCAGGGCCCGGCGCAGGGCCTCCCGGTCGGTCGTGCGCACGCGGGTGCGGGCGCGCTCCCCCGCCAGGAGCTCCTCGATGGGCGCGTCGGCGAGGATCCGTCCGCGGCCGATCACCACGAGGTGGTCGGCCGTCTGGGCCATCTCCGACATCAGGTGGGAGGAGAGGAAGACCGTGCGGCCCTCCGAGGCGAGGTACCTGGCGAGGTGGCGCACCCACACGACGCCCTCGGGGTCGAGGCCGTTGACGGGCTCGTCGAGGACCACGGTGTGCGGGTCGCCGATCAGGGCCGCGGCGATGCCCAGCCGCTGGCCCATGCCCAGGGAGAAGCCGCCCACCCGCTTGTCCGCCGCGGCGCCGAGCCCGGTGAGGTCCACCACCTCCTGGACGCGGGAGCGCGGGATGCCGTGGGTCGCGGCGAGCGCGGACAGGTGGGCCCGGGCGGTGCGCCGGGGGTGGACGGCCTTGGCGTCCAGGAGCACGCCGACCTCCGAGAGCGGGGCGCGGTGCTCGGCGTACGGGCGGCCGTTGACGCGGGCGTGCCCGCTGGTGGCGGACTCCAGGCCCACCAGCAGGCGCATGGTGGTCGACTTGCCCGCCCCGTTGGGCCCCAGGAACCCGGTGACCCGGCCCGGACGGACGGTGAAGCTGACGTCGTCCACCGCCGTCTTGCCACCGTAGGTCTTCGTCAGGTTCTCGATCTCGATCACCGGCGCTCCTCCCGAGCACTCGTCATTGCGGTCCACCCTCAACGTACGGGACCCGGGACACCGTCCGGCACCCTCGGAAGGATGAGCTCCGCGGTCCTCCGCGGGCCCGGTCTCCCTCTTCCGGCGGAGGAGGCGACGGCGTTCACTCCGCCTCGGGAACGCCGATCTGCATCGCCCGGCGTCCGCGCAGGACGTCGACGGCCACCACGACCAGGAACCAGACCAGGAACAGCACCCGCACGGCCGCCAGCAGGTCCTGGGCGTCCCAGCCCGTGCGCCCGGTCCACGGCAGGACCGGCCACGCCGCCTCCGGCAGCACCAGCGTGGTCCACCACAGCACCTCGACGAGCTGCCAGGCCGCGAACTCGATCCAGTTGCGCCGGCTGAGCACCACCAGCGGGGCGAGCCACAGGGCCTGGACCAGGGAGTAGCCCGGGCCGGTGAGCACGAGCACGGTGAGCAGCAGGAAGGCGACCTGGACGACGCTGGGCTCCTGGCGGGTGAGCAGCGTGAGCACCAGCACCGCCGCGCAGCCGAGCACGAGGGCCAGGAGCACGTGCTGCCCGGTCTCCGCCGCCCCGGGCACGGCGTCCGCCCGGCCCCAGACGCTCCACAGGGAGGAGCCTGCCACCGGGCGGTCGGCCGCCGCCCGGAACCGGCCGAGCCACTGCTCCCACGCCGCGATCATGAACGGGCCGTTGACCAGCAGCCAGGCGGCCAGGGTCCCGGCCAGGACCACCGCGAAGTCCCGGAACTGGCGGTACCGGGCGGCGAGGAACAGCACGGCCAGCAGGACCACCAGGGGGAACAGCGCCACGGACGCCCCCAGGCCGAGGAACACCCCGGCCGGTCCCGGGCGGCCGCGCACGTGGAGGAGCAGCGCCAGGACCATGAGCAGCACCGCCCACAGGTCCCACGTGGTGAAGCCCACCAGCGCCGCCACCGGGGCCAGGGCCAGGACGAAGGCGTCGGCCCGGCGGCGGCCGGAGAGCCCGGAGACCACGGCGACCGTGGTCAGCCACAGGAGGGCCAGCAGCACCACGGACAGGTTCGCGAACACCCCGCCGCCCACGTCCGTGCCGAGCAGTGCGGAGAGCCGGGCCGCGACCCACCCGAGCACCGTGGTGATCATCCCGACCAGCGCGGGTTGGTCCCCGGCGGGGCCTCCCGTGAAGAACCCGTCCAGCGTCCCGGCCGTGGCCGCCGGGGTCATCTCGGTGGCGCACAGCGCGGGAAGCTGCTCGGCGGCCGCCCCACCGGGCACCCGGCAGGGCAGCCGCAGCAGGTAGGCCACCATGACCGTGTAGAGGCACAGGCCCGCCAGCTGCAGCCCGTGGCCGCCGAGGCGCCCGCCCAGCCGGCTCATCCGGTGCACCGCCGTCCGCGCAGCGCGTCCGCCGTGACCCGGGCTGCCGGAGAGGCCGTCGCCACCGGGTGCAGGGCGATGCCGCCCCGGGCGCCCGCCGCGAGCAGGACATGAAGTCCGCGATATATGCCTCGAGGAGCATGAAACCGGTTCGTCGTCGCGGCGGCGGACGGCAGGACGCCGACGGCGCCCGTCTGCGGCACCGGGTGCTCCGGCGGCGCGGAGTGCCGCCCCGGGTCCGGGGCGGTGCGGGGGGTGTCCGGGACGGACTCCACCCGGGTGCTCACAGGGTGTCCGCCGCCCAGGCCCGCAGCCGCCGCTCCGCTTCCTCGGGGCCCAGCTCCCCCTCGTCGAGACGCAGGTCCAGCAGGAACCGGTAGGCCCGCCCGACCACGGGGCCCGGGGGGACGCCGAGCACCGCCATGATCTGCTGGCCGTCCAGCTCGGGGCGCACCGCGTCGAGCTCCTCCCGCGCGGAGAGCTCGGCGATGCGCCGCTCCAGGTCGTCGTAGGCCGCGGACAGCCGCGCCACCTTCCGCCGGTTCCGGGAGGTCACGTCCGCCCGCGTCAGCCGGTGCAGCCGCTCGAGGCACTCCCCCGCGTCCCGGACGTATCGGCGCACGGCCGAGTCGGTCCAGCCGGCGTCCCCGTAGCCGTAGAAGCGCATGTGCAGCTCCACCAGCCGGCTCACGGTGCGGATCGTGTCGTTGTCGAAGCGCAGCGCGCGCATCCGCTTCGCGGTGAGCTTGGCACCCACCACCTCGTGGTGGCGGAAGCTCACCGCACCGTCGGCCCCGAAGCGGCGGGTCGCGGGCTTGCCGACGTCGTGCATGAGGGCCGCGAAGCGCAGGGCGAAGTCGGGCGCGGGCACGGGACCGTCCGGGCCGGACTCCAGCTCCGCGGCCTGCTCGAGGACCGTGAGGGAGTGCTGGTAGACGTCCTTGTGCCGGTGGTGCTCGTCCCGCTCGAGCTGCAGGGCGGGCACCTCGGGCAGCACCACCGCGGCGAGCCCCGTCCCCACGAGGAGATCGATCCCCTGCCGGGGCCGGCGCCCGCAGATCAGCTTGACGAGCTCGTCCCGGACGCGCTCGGCCGAGACGATCGCGATCCGCTCCGCCATGTCCGTCATGGCCTCGCGCACCTCCGGGGCCACCTGGACGTCGAGCTGGGAGGCGAAGCGGGCGGCGCGCATCATCCGCAGGGGGTCGTCCGAGAACGAGTCCTCCGGGGCGCCGGGTGTGCGCAGCACCCGGGCGTGCAGGTCCTTGACCCCGCCGTGCGGGTCGACGAGCTCGAGCCCGGGCAGGCGCAGCGCCATCGCGTTGATCGTGAAGTCGCGGCGGAACAGGTCGTCCTCGAGGGAGGTGCCGAAGGCCACCTGCGGTTTGCGGGACTCCGCGTCGTACGCCTCGGCCCGGTAGGTGGTCACCTCCAGCTGCACGTCGCCCCGGCGCATCCCGATGGTCCCGAAGTCCCGGCCGATCTCCCACACCGCGTCGGCCCAGCCCGCGACCACGCCGAGGGTCTGGTCGGGCGTGGCGTCGGTCGTGAAGTCCAGGTCCAGGGCGGGCCGGCCCAGGAAGAGGTCGCGCACGGGCCCGCCCACGAGCGAGAGCTCGTGGCCGGCGTCGGCGAACCGCCGCCCCAGGTCGAGGGCGGCGGGATGGATCGCGTCGATGTCGGGGAGCTGCGTCATGGTGCCGCCCATTGTTCCAGACCCGGGACCGCCGGCCCGTCCGGACAGGGCCCTCGGGCGGTCCGGGAACCGGTTCGCGGACCCGCCTGCGGCCCCGTTCCCGGACCCGATCATGGACGGGTGCCCCGGCGCGTCGAGGGCCTCCGTACGGACCCTCCGGCGCTCGGGCGGGAGCCGGGGGGATTGTGGCAAGGTAGGAGACATGGCTTTCCCCGTCCCCAGCGCACCGAAGAAGCGGCCCACCGCGCCGGCCGCCGCGCTGCCCACGGTCGAGGAAGTCTCCGCCGGGGGGATCGTCGTCGACCTCGCCACACCCTCCCACCCGGTGGCCATCATCGCCCGGATCAACCGGGGCGGACGCCTCGAGTGGTGCCTGCCCAAGGGCCACCCCGAGGGCGAGGAGACGAACGAGGAAGCCGCGATCCGCGAGATCGAGGAGGAGACCGGCATCGCCGGGCAGGTGCTGAGCCCACTGGGCAGCATCGACTACTGGTTCACGGTCTCCGGGCACCGCGTGCACAAGACGGTGCACCACTTCCTGCTGCGCGCCACCGGCGGGCACCTCACCACGGACAACGACCCCGACCACGAGGCCGTGGACGTCGCGTGGGTGGACATCGACGACCTCGGCCGGAAGCTGTCCTTCCCCAACGAGCGGCGCATCGCCGACATCGCCCGTGAATACATCATCCACCAGCTCTGAGACGGAGCGCTCCCCCGGCGAGCGCCAGGACGCGCCACCCGCCCCGGTCCGGCGCTCGGGTGCGGCCTCCAGCGCCATCATGGCCTCCGGCACGCTCGTCTCCCGCGCGCTGGGGTTCGTCAAGATCGTGCTCATCACGGTGGCCATCGGCTCGGTCACGACCGTCTCCGACGTCTTCGAGCTGGCGAACACGCTGCCGAACCTGATCTACGTCCTCGTGGCCGGCGGGATCTTCAACGCCGTCCTGGTGCCCCAGATCATCAAGGCCTCCCGGACCGCCGACGACGGCGGGGCCGACTACATCTCCCGCCTGCTCACCCTGGCCGTGCTCGCGCTGCTGGGGGTGACGGCGGTCGTGGTGGCCCTGGCGGGACCCATCGTGCGGACCATGGGCACCGACTGGACCGAGGCGCAGCTCTCGCTCGGACTGACGTTCGCGCTGTTCACGTTCCCGCAGATCTTCTTCTACGGCCTCTACACCGTGGTGGGTCAGGTGCTCAACGCCCGCGGCGCCTTCGGCTGGTACATGTGGGCGCCGGTGGTCAACAACGTGGTGGCCATCGCGGCGCTGCTCGTGTTCATCCAGCAGTTCGGGACGTACGCCCAGACGGAGCACTCCCTGGACGACTGGACACCGGCCAAGACGTTCTGGCTGGCGGTCATGGCGACCGTGGGCGTCGCCACCCAGGCCCTCGTGCTCTTCTGGCCGCTGGGCCGGCTGGGACTGCGGCTGCGCCCCCGCTTCGGCTGGCGCGGCATCGGGCTCTCCACCGCCGCGCGGCTGGCCGGCTGGACCCTGGCCACGGGGATCATCGCCAATCTGGCGTTCCTGGCCCTCACCAAGGTCGCCGCGATCCCCACCGGCTACCGCCCGGAGTACCTCGCCATGGACCCGCCGCAGCAGATCGCGGGCGTCGCGGCGCTCAACCAGGCCTCGATGCTGTACTCCCTGCCGCACGGGGTGATCGGGCTGTCCATCGCCACGGTGCTGTTCAACCGGATGGCCGCCGCCTCCACGGACGGGGACCGGGCCGGCATGGTGGCGTCCCTGTCCTCGAGCCTGCGGATCACGGGCGTGGCCACGGTCTTCGCCACCGTCGCCCTCATCGTCTTCGCGGGACCCCTCGGCATGCTCTTCAGCGGCGGTGTGCCCTCCGCCGGAGCCGTGATCGGCCAGGTGATCACGGTGATCGCGATCGGCGCGCCCTTCATGTCCATCTCCTTCATGCTCGGCCGGGCCTTCTACGCGCAGGAGGACGCCCGCACCCCGTTCCTGGTGCAGGTCGGGGTGGCGCTCTTCACGGTGCTGTCCGCCCTGCTGATCTGGTGGTTCATCGCCCCGGACCACATCATCTTCGCGGTCGCCGCGTGCTACGCCGCCCAGAACATCCTGAGCACGCTCGTCTACCACCTCGTCCTGGTCCGCCGGATCGGGGACTACGACCTCGCCCGCATCATGGACTCCCACGCCCGGATCCTCGTGGCGTCCCTGCTCGCCGGCGTGGTGGGTGCCGTGGTCCTGTTCCTGCTCGGCGGCTACGACCCGGACGGCTTCCCCTGGACCAACCAGCTGACCGCGATCGCGACCGTGGCCGTGGGCGGGACCGTCATGGGGACCGCCTATCTGGGCGCCCTGCGGCTCTGCCGCGTCCGGGAGCTCGACAGCCTCGTGCGCCCGGTCCTCGCCCGGCTCGGCCGCTGACCGTGTGACACGGCTCTCCGCCGCGGGCCGCCGGGACCGGTAAAGTGCTGAGTGGTCGGTGACGTGGGTCAGGAACACCCCTTCTGCCCCGCCGGCCACCCCCACCCGCGAATTCCGGCCCCTCCGCGAATTCCCGACCCCCAGGGAGCCAACGTGCCCGCACCGATGAAGCTCGGTTCCGTCCTCGGCGGCCGCTACAAAGTGATCACCGATGTGCTGGCCACCGCCGAGGGCGACCACGTGCTCGAGGGCCAGGACCAGATCCTGGGCCGCCGCGTCTCGATCCTGCTGCCCGCGGAGCGGCACACCTCCCTGCTGGTGGAGAACGCGCGCTCGATGGCCAACGGCAGCATCGGCGCCCCGTTCCAGATCCTCGACCTGGGGCAGGCGGAGGACCACACCTACCTCGTCACCTCGCACACCCCGGCCGCGGACATGCTGGACTCCCTGCTCGTGGAGCCCGACGAGATCGAGGACGAGTCCCTCAGCGACGACATCTTCGGCGCACCGCGCGGCACCGGCAGCGCCTCGTACGTCTACGACGAGCCGGACCCCACCAGCCCGACCCCGGTGGTCGCCACCGAGCCCTCCGACGACCTCGGCGCCGCGGCCCCCGAGCCCAAGGTCACCCGGTGGCGGGACGACGACTCGTACGACGACGCCGCGCCCGCGCCCTCGGTGCGCACCCGCCTCGGCCGGCCGGTGCGGGTCAGCGCCACCTCGACCCGCTCCACGCTCTTCGACCGGGCGGCCGCGAGCGGCACCGCCGCCGTGGCCGGCCGCACCGCCGGCACCGACATCGATCCCGGCTACGACGGCGACAACCGCTACGACAGCTACTACGACGAGCGACAGGAGGCCCCCCACCGCGAGCCGGAGACGGCCGGCGGCCCGCCGCCGCGCGGCAAGGACACCGCTCCGCGCACCCAGAAGGGCGGCAAGGGCCTCCTCCTGCTGGTGGTGGTGCTGCTCGCACTGCTGATCGGGGCCGTGGTGTTCAGCTTCGACCGCCTGGGCGGGCTCTTCGGCGGGGCGACCGCCCCGGATCCGGCCGCCAGCGCCCCTGCCGGGGGAAACGAGGGGGCGGAACAGGCCCAGCCGAGCGCGGAGGCCGAGCCGGAGGCCCCGGAGGCGGACCCGCAGCCCGCGGCCGTGACCCGGATCGTGCCCGGCAACGCGGACTTCATGGTCGACCAGGACGCCCAGCTGAGCCAGACCGTGGACGGCAATCCCTCGACCTACTGGATCAGCTACGGCTTCTCCGACCAGAACTTCGGCAACCAGGCGCCCAGCGTGGGCCTGGCCGTCGAGCTCGCGGAGCCCGCACCGGTGGAGAGCCTGCGGCTCAGCCAGTCCTCCGGGTCCGGCGGCATGTTCGACGTCTACGTCAACGACGCCCCGACCCTGGACGGCGCCCAGCAGGTGGGCTCCGGCTCCTTCACCGGCCCGGAGATCACGGTCCCGCTGGCCGCCGGGGCCCGGGAGGAGAGCCACCAGTACGTGATCGTCAACTGGACCCAGCTGCCGCAGCTGACCAACCCCATCGCCGGGTTCACCTACGGCCTGCGGGTCGGCGAGATCCAGCTGGACTGACACCCCCGCTCCCCCGGCGGCCGCGGCCGGGGGGCACGGCACCGGAATATCCGCCGTGCGCCCCCCGTTGTGCCAGTGGTCCCCGCGGCCGGACCCGTCCGGCCGCTCCCTGTACGGAAGGTCAGCAGAACAGTGAGCCCCGACTTCGGTCCCGTGATCAACGCCCTTGATCTCACCCCGCGCGGCGGCGAGCCGACGTCCGCCCCCGAGGACGAGGTCGTCCACGAGGTGATCGTCGTCGGTTCCGGCCCCGCCGGGTACACCGCCGCGATCTACGCCGCACGCGCCAACCTCCAGCCCATCGTGTTCGCGGGCTCCGTGACCGCCGGCGGCGAGCTCATGAACACCACCGAGGTCGAGAACTACCCCGGTTTCATCGACGGCATCCAGGGCCCGGAACTGATGTCCAACATGCAGCAGCAGGCCGAGCGCTTCGGCGCCGACATCCGCTACGAGGACGTCGTGGCCCTGGAGCTCGAGGGCGAGATCAAGACCGTGACCCTCGAGGACGGCTCGGTGCACCGCGCGCACGCCGTGATCATCGCGACCGGCTCCGCGTACCGGGAGCTCGGTCTGCCGGACGAGAAGCGACTCTCCGGCCACGGTGTGAGCTGGTGCGCCACCTGCGACGGCTTCTTCTTCAAGGAGCAGCACATCGCGGTCGTCGGCGGCGGGGACTCCGCCCTCGAGGAGGCGACCTTCCTCTCCCGCTTCGCCTCGAAGGTGACCATCATCCACCGGCGGGACAGCTTCCGCGCCTCCGAGATCATGCAGCAGCGCGCCTTCGAGGACCCGAAGATCGAGGTGCTGTGGAACGCCGAGGTCGTGGCCATCAACGGGGAGGAGAAGGTCCGCTCCGTCACCGTGCAGGACACCGAGTCCCGGGAGACCTCGGAGCTGCCCGTGACGGGACTGTTCGTCGCGATCGGCTCCGACCCGCGCACCGCGCTGGTCGCCGACCAGCTCGAGCTCACCGTCGACGGCACCATCCAGGTGGACGGGCGCAGCTCCACCACGAGCCTCGCCGGAGTCTTCGCCGCGGGCGACGTCGTGGACGCGACGTACCGCCAGGCGATCACCGCCGCCGGCTCCGGGTGCGTGGCCGCGGTCGATGCCGAGCACTACCTCGCCGCCCTGCACGACCGCTCGGTGCTGCACAGCTGAGCGTCCCCGGCCCTGCAGCCGAGCCGGGCGGCTCCGGCCGCCCCGGCCGGCATGGTCCATAATCGAACCAGTTCCGCCCTTCGCACGAGTTCCACCCAGAGCGCCGAGCACGCCCCGAGCGTGCCGGCGCCCGGACAAGGAGAAACATGAGCGCCGCCAAGAACGTCACCGACGCCGACTTCAAGACCGAGGTCCTGGAGTCGGAGAAGCCCGTCATCGTCGACTTCTGGGCCGAGTGGTGCGGCCCGTGCCGCATGGTCGGCCCCGTCCTGGACGCGATCGCCGCCGAGCACGCCGAGGCGATCGAGGTCGTCAAGCTCAACGTCGACGAGAACCCTGCCGTGGCGTCCCAGTACGGCATCACCTCGATCCCCGCGATCTACCTCTTCTCGGGAGGCGAGGTCGTCAGGAAGGCCATCGGCGCCAAGCCGAAGAGCGCCCTCGAGAAGGAGTTCGCCGACTACCTGACCCCCGGGAACTGAACGGCCGTACCGACATCCCGGCCGCACCGCGCTCATCCGTCCTCTCCCCCGAGCGGGAGGGGGCGGATGAGCCGTTGTACTGGCACTGACGCCGACCCGACGACCCGTGGGACACCTGTGAAACTCGACGACACCGAACCGATGCTGCGCCGGAGCATGACGAACCGGCGTGTGGTGGGCCTCCGGGAGCGTCTGCTCCGGGCGGGCGTCACCGTGGCCTACCTCGCGCCGCAGGACGTGAACGACCCCTCCTACTTCGACGACCACGTCGACGCCGCCGTGCGGGCCTTCCAGCAGGAGCGCGGCCTCATCGTCGACGGCCTGGTGGGCCCCGAGACCGACCGCGGCCTCAACGAGGCCCAGTACGCGCTGGGCGACCGCTCCCTCTATCTCGACGAGGACCGCCCGTTGCGCGGCGACGACGTCGCGGGGCTGCAGCACAACCTTTCTCGGTTGGGTTTCTACTACGGGCACCTCAACGGGATCTTCACCCGGGGCACGCACCATGCCGTGCTGGAGCTGCAGCAGAGCCTCGGCGTGGCCGCCACGGGCGTGGTGGACCGTGAGACCATCGCCGCCCTCGCCCGGATCAACAAGAACATCACCTCCTCGAAGGCCTTCTCGCTGCGGGACTACCACCGGCTGGAGCGCGCCACCTCTGCGCTCCGTGGACGTTCCGTGGTCCTCGTGCCGTCGCGCGCCGCGGGACAGCAGCCACCGGCCTCGGCCGCCCCGGACTTCGCCGAGCGCTCGGACGAGGTCACCACCGACGTCGCCGTCCTGGCCTTCGGTCTGCTGCAGGAGATCGGCGCCGAGCCGGCGATCGTCGCACCGGACCGCACCCTCAGGGACCGTCGCGGCGACGACGTCCGGTGCGTGCCCTCCGTGCACGACGCCATCGGCGGCCGTCCGGACTCGGTCGTCGTGTCGCTGCACTGCGACTGGAACGACTCCCCCGCCGCCACGGGTCTCGCCTCGTACTACTGGGGCGAGCAGGACCACTCGGAGGTCTACTCCCCCATCGGCGAGCGTGCCGCCGGTCTCGTGCTCAAGGAGATGGTGGCCCGCACCGGCGCCCTCGATCTCGGCAGCCACGCCCGGCAGTGGGAGCTGCTGCGCACCCATGACGCCCCGACGGTCTGGCTGGACCTCGGTTATCTCTCCAGCGCCACGGACCGCGCGGCCCTCGCGGATCCCGAGCACCGCAGCCACCTGGCGGAAGCCGTCGTGTTCGGCCTGCAGCGGATGTTCCTGCTCGCGGAGGACGACGTGCCCACGGGCACCATGCGCCTGGACGACGTCGCGGAGTTCAACGGCCGCTGAGGCCGGCCCGCACAGCGCGGAGCCCCGGTGGTTCACGTGAACACCGGGGCTCCGCCGTCTCCGTTCCCGTCAGGAACGCTCGATCCCCGGGTCCAGGACCTCGATGATCCGGTTCAGGTCCTCCACCGAGGCGAACTCGATGGTCATCTTGCCCTTCCGGGCCCCGAGCGCGATCTTGACGCTGGTGTCCAGCCGATCGGCGAAGGCCTCCGCGATGTAGTCCAGCCGCTCCTTGTGCCGCCCGGCCAGCGCCGCCGCGCGCGGCGTCTTCCGCTCGATCCCCTCGCTCAGCGACACGGCCTCCTCGGTGGCCCGGACGGAGAGCCCTTCGGCGACGATGCGCTGCGCGAGCCGCTCCATCTCCGCGGGGTCGGCCAGGGACAGAAGGGCGCGGGCGTGACCGGACGAGAGGACACCGGCCGCGACCCGGCGCTGCACGAGCGGCGGCAGCCGCAGCAGGCGGATCGTGTTGCTGATCTGCGGACGGGACCGCCCGATGCGGCGCGAGAGCTCCTCCTGGGTCGTGTTGAACTCCTCCATGAGCTGCTGGTACGCGGCGGCCTCCTCCAGGGGATTCAGCTGGCTGCGGTGCAGGTTCTCCAGCAGGGCGTCACGGAGCAGGTCGTCGTCGGAGGTCTCCCGGACGATGGCCGGGATGGTGCCGAGGCCGGCGCGCTGGGTCGCCCGCCAGCGCCGCTCTCCCATCACCAGCTCGTAGGACGTGTCGCCGTCCTCCCGGCTGGGGCGCACCACGATCGGCTGCAGCACGCCGAGCTCGCCGATGGAGTACGCCAGCTCGGCGAGTTCCTCCTCGTCGAACACCTGCCGCGGCTGCTTCCGGTTCGGGTGGATGGCGTCGACCGCGATCTCCGCGAACGTGGCGCCCGGGACGGCGGTCAGCTCTGGAACCGGCTCCTCCGTTCCACGTGAAACATCCGCGTTGCCGTCCATGTCACCACTCACCGCCTGTCCGTCCGGCGCACGCCGTGCTGGCAGCGGCGACTCCTGGGCGTCAGGACGCTCCGGTGTCCGCGGCTCCGTTTCACGTGAAACGCCATCTGCAGGGGCGCTGGTGTCCTCGGACCGGGTCGGCGATCCGTCCTCGGGCGTGCCGGTCCCGCGGTTCTCCTCGACGGTCGCGCTGCCGGCGGCCGTCTTGTCCTGGGGTGATGAGCTCGGCGCCTCGGAGTTCGCCGGCGTGTCCGGGGCGCTCGAGGGCAGGAAAAACATGTCGGACGGTCGGCTGACCAGGGTCGTGTTGCGCAGCGCCTCGCCCATGTCCACGCGGGCCTTCATGGCCTTCTGACGCGCCGCCGGGCTCACGGACCGGCTGCGGGGCCCGGCTGCGGTGCGGCCGGTCGGCGCGGAGCTCCCCTCGGTACGGGTTCCCCCCGACTCACTCGCGTCGGACCCGGACTCCGGCGCCACGGCCTCGTCGGCGAACAGCGTGTCAGCGGGGCCCCGTTCCGTGGTGCCCTGCTCATCGCTCCGGTCGGGGACGGCCAGTGGCGGCTCGGGGGACTGCGCGGAGGCGGATGCGGAGGTGACCGCGGATCGGGACGCCGGCGAGCCCGCTGCAGCGCGCGACCGCTTCGGCGCGGACTTGGCCGCGCTCTGACTCCGGCCCCCAGACCCGCTGGTCCGGGCATCCTCCGAGGACGAGACGGCCGGCGTTTCACGTGAAACGTCTGCGATGCTGGTGCCAGGAGCCGGGGGAGGAGACGGCTGCCCCTCGGCCTCCCCGGCCGCTGCGGCACCGACCGGCGTCGCCGACGCTTCCGTCGGTGCCTCTGCGGCCGGCGCGCTCGGAATGAGCGCTCCCAGTCCCCGACCCAGACCACGTCGTCGTTCGCTCACGGTGTTCCTCTCCTCGCGCGGCAATCCGGTCAATTCTAGCGGAGCCACGTCCCCGCCCGGTCGCTCCACGCCCCGGCCGCGCCGGCGACGATGGCCGTAGGACCGCGGGGCGGCCCGCTGTCATGCTCCGCGACAGGACGTGGTCTTACGGCGAGCACCGTAGGCCCTGCCGCGTCGGCCACCACACGTCATGCGGTCAACAGTGGGCGGAGCGAACCCGCGCAGTGGACGTTTCACGTGAAACATCGGGAATCCTCGGGCCGGGTCCTCCGGACTCGCGGTGCACGCACAGCAGAGCGCCCGCCTCCGGGGGAGGCGGGCGCTCTGGGAAGTGGAACCGGTCAGCGGCCGGTGCGCTGGGCGATCTCGGCGGCGGCCTCGAGATAGGACAGGGCACCGGTCGAGCTGGGGTCGTAGCTGATGACGCTCTGCTGGTAGCTCGGCGCCTCGGAGATGCGCACCGAGCGAGGAATCATGGTCTCCAGGACCTCGGCGGGGAAGTGGGTCCGCACTTCCTCGGCCACCTGGGACGCCAGGTTGGTCCGGCCGTCGTACATCGTGAGCAGGATGGTCGACACCTTGAGCTCCGGGTTGAGGTGCTTCTGGATCATCTCGATGTTCTTCAGCAGCTGGCTCAGTCCCTCCAGCGCGTAGTACTCGCACTGGATGGGGATGAGCACCTCGGTGGCCGCGACGAACGCGTTGAGGGTCAGCAGACCCAGGCTGGGCGGGCAGTCGATGAAGACGTAGTCGAGCCGCTCCAGACCGTCCGCCTCCCGCTGCCTGGCGTAGGCCTCAAGCGCCCGGCGCAGGCGGTGCTCACGGGCCACCATGGACACCAGCTCGATCTCCGCCCCGGCGAGGTCGATGGTCGCGGGCACCACCCACAGGTTCTCGGCCTCGACGGAGGTCTTCACCACGTCGGCGATCGGCATCTCGTCGATGAGGACGTCGTAGGTGCTGTCCACCTCGGAGCTGTGCTCCACACCGAGGGCGGTCGAGGCGTTGCCCTGCGGGTCGTTGTCGATCACCAGGACGTTCTGGCCCTGTCGCGCCAGCGCGACGGCGAGGTTCACCGAGGTGCTCGTCTTGCCCACGCCACCCTTCTGGTTGCTGATGGTGAAGACCCGCGTCGCGGCGGGCTTCTCCAGCTGGACCTTCTTCAGCCTGGCGCGTCGCCTGGTCTCTTCCACGAGCGTCCTCCCCAGCGGTGTGTCGTCCGCCATCGTCGTCATCTTGGACAGCTGTCCCTCGGTTTCACGTGAAACACGGGTGCCGCGGTCGGGTACAACCTTGAGCGGTTGATCAATCGGATCCGGTGGGAACTCCTCGCCGAAGCCCACCGGGCTTTGCTCACCGTCGTCGATCGGCATCTGACCGCGCACCTTCCCGGTTCGTCTGGATGTGGTTCCCTCCGGGCGCATCCTCCCTGCGGGAGCGTCCGGGTCCGGCCGCCGGGCGGGGGAGCGAGGACCACCCCGAGAGGACGGCCACGGCGCCACGCCCACGGCACACGACCCCCAGCCTACCGGCGTCGCACGTCGCCGACGGCCGGAGCGCTCACAGCCGCACACGGACCACCGTGGTCGGCTCGGCGAGCAGGGCGTCGCCCACGGTGAGGACCTCGGTGGAGCGGGCGCCGTGGCGGGCCAGCTTCTTCTGCGCCTTGTCGATCTCCTGGGCGGCGGAGCGTCCCTTGAGCGCCAGGAGCTCGCCCGTGCCGCGCAGCAGCGGCAGCGTGATGTCGAGCAGGCCCACGAGCGCGGAGACCGCACGGGCCGTGACGACGTCCACGTCACCCACCTCGTCCTTGGCCTGTTCGGCCCGGGCGCGGAGCACCCGGACGTTGGTCAGTCCCAGGTCCGCCACGACCTCGTCGAGCCACTGCACCCGGCGCTCCAGCGGTTCGATCAGCGTGAGCCGCAGATCGGGCCGGGCCAGCGCCAGGCACAGCCCCGGGAGACCCGCTCCGGAGCCGACGTCGGCCACCCTCGCGTCCTGGGGGAGGAGCTCCTCCACCACGGCGCAGTTGAGCACGTGGCGGCTCCAGAGCCGCGGCACCTCGCGGGGACCGATGAGCCCGCGCACGATTCCCGAGGACGCCAGGTGCGCGACGTAGCGCTCCGCGAGTGCCAGCCGGTCCCCGAACAGCCGCTCGGCGGCCAGACGCTCCTGGGGGTCCGGCAGCGGGGGCTCCTGCGCGGCGGGGGCGGGGCGGGGGTCGCCGGCCATCAGCCTGCTCGGCGGAGACCACGATGTGCCGTCCCGCCCCCTCGCCCTCGGACTCGCTGACCAGGCCCTGCTCCGCGACCACGTCGTGCACGATCTTGCGCTCGTAGGCGGACAGGGGTTCGAGGTGCACCCGCTCCCCGGTCTCCTGGGCCTCCCGCACGGCGGCGAGGGCCATCTCCTGCAGCGCGGTGGACCGGCGCAGGCGGTAGCCCCCGATGTCGAGCACGAGCCGCGAGCGGCGTCCGGTCGTGGACAGGACGGAGAGCCGCACGAGCTCCTGCAGCGCCTCGAGGACCTCCCCGTCCTCGCCGACGAGCACGGACAGGCTCTCGTCGTCGTCGCCCTCCGCGACGACGGACAGGTACGTGCGGCCGTCGCGGACCTCGATGTCGATGTCCCCGTCGAGGTCCGCCGTGTCCAGGAGCTCCTCGAGGTAGTCGGCCGCGACCTCGCCCTCCTCCTCGAGGGGATCGAGCGTGGGATCCGTTGCCGGGTCCTGGTCCTGGCCGGTCTGCGCGGCGGGGTCCGCCGGCGCGTCGCCCTCGACGGGGTGGGGGGTCGGCTGCGCCTCGTCGGCGTCCTGGGTGGTCTGCCGGATGTCGCTCATGTCGTCTCCTGTGGCCGTGGAAGCACGGGGCCGGGCATCCCGGCCCCGTGCGGGGAGGAAGTCGCGGGGATGACCCGCAGCGGTCATCCCGCCTGTTTCTTCTTCGCCTGCTGCCGCTGCCGCTTCTTGCCGACCGGCTGCTGACGCTGTCCCGCGGCCGCGCGGGCACGCTGCTCCTCGACCTCCGCCTCGTGCTCCTCACGGGTCTTGCCGAACGGGGGGAGTCCCTTGGCGGCGCGGCGCTCGTTGAGCTCCTGCTCGGCCTGGGAGCCGGGGGTCGGGTTGTTGCGGATGACCCACCACTGCTGGCCCATGGACCACACGTTGGAGACGGTCCAGTAGATGAGCACGCCGATGGGGAAGTTGATGCCGCCGATCGCGAAGACGAGCGGGAACAGGTAGAGCATCATCTGCTGCTGGCGGTACATGGGGGAGGCCTTGGCGGTCTCGCTCATGTTCTTGGCCGTCAGCTGCTTCTGGGTGAAGAACTGCGAGGCGGACATCGCGATGATCATCACGACGGCCAGGACGACGGTGGCGACGTGGTTGCCGTCGCCGGGTTGAGCAGGGTGGAGAAGAGCGGGCGCCGAAGAAGGTGGCCTCGTTGAAGGACTGCACGGTGGCGGCGTTGAGCACGTGCACGCCCTCGCCGGCCGCAGCCGACGTGGGCACTCCGTTGAGGACCTGGAACAGGCCGAAGAAGATCGGCATCTGCACCAGGATGGGCAGGCACGCGGAGAACGGGTTGGAGCCGTGCTGCTTGTAGAGCTCCATCTGCTCCTGGGCCATGGCCTGACGGGAGAGCTGGTCCTTCTTGCCCTTGTACTTGGCCTGCAGCTTGGCCATCTCGGGCTGCAGCTCCTGCATGCCGCGCATGGACTTGATCTGTTTGAGGAACAGCGGGATGGTCAGCGTGCGCATGACCAGGGTGAGACCCACGATGCACAGCACCCAGGTGATGCCCGCGGCGGGATCCATCCCGACGGCCGTCAGCAGCTCGTGGAAGACCCACAGCACGGCGGAGACGACCCACCTGAAGGGGAAGAGGATCAGTTCGAACAGATTCATGGGGAAGGCTCTCCTTGGGCCGCGGGGCCGGTGCCTCCGGCGGGGTGGTGCTGGTGGCGCTCGGCAAGGGTGGGGTGGTTCAGCAGGACGATCTTGGGCAGGGACGCGAAGTCGGGAAAGCTCCGACCGCCGTCCGGGACCCTGTCGATCCCACCGGCCGCCCAGGGGTGGCAGCGCAGGAGCCTGCGGACGCTGAGCCCGAGGCCGCGCGCGGCGCCGTGCACCGTGACGGACTCGAGGGCGTAGGCCGAGCAGGAGGGGAAGTACCGGCAGACGTCCCCGTACAGGGGGGAGACGATGGTCCGGTAGAGCTTTAGGCCCGCGATGAGCGCGTTCTGCGGCAGGAACCAGAGAGCCTGCCACGCCGACGCCGGGCGGACGTACTCGTGGGGAGCCGCGGCGAGGAGGTCCTCGTGCCCATGGGCGTGCTCGCTCATGACGCTGGCTCCTCCCGTCCGGGTCGGTGGTCTTCTGCCGGAGGCGTCCCGGCCGCGGCGCGGGGGACGCCCGCGCGCGCGGACGCCGTCCGCCAGGCCTTGGCGTAGTCGGCGGCCAGCTCCGCCCAGTCCGCGGCGGAGGCGGGCGGGAGCGCTCGGACGACCACATCACAACCGTACGGGACCTGCCTGACCGTGGTCTGGGCGAGTTCCCGCAGGCGCCGCTTCACCTTGTTGCGCCGGACGGCGTTGCCCACCGCCTTCGAGACGACGAAGCCGAAGCGCGCCGGGCGGTCCTCGGCGGTGGGGCGCACATATACGACGACGTTCCGGCGCCCGTTGCGGGCGCCGGAACGCGTGGTGGCCGAGAACTGGGCCGAGGTCCGGATCCGGTGCTGCTCAGGCAGCACGGTCCGGCTCCTGACGGGCCCGGTGCTCCGGCGGTCCCGGCACGGATCCTGCCACCCGGGAAGGGGTGGTCGTCCGGGACGCCGGTGCCGACATGGGACGGCTCAGGCCGAGAGTTCGGTGCGGCCCTTGCTGCGGCGGGCGGCGAGGATGGCGCGGCCGGCACGGGTGCGCATCCGGGCGCGGAAGCCGTGCTTCTTGGCGCGACGGCGGTTATTCGGCTGAAAAGTCCGCTTGCTCACTGGTTACTCCAAAGGCGTCGGGGTGTGCGCCGCGTGGTCCTCGGCGCACCGGGTCGGTACGGCGAAGGGGCGGGCGCAGCAGTGCTGGTGGATGCGTCCGAGCATGCGGAAGGGCATGACAGGGGACACAAGAGACTACCTCACCCTAGACAACGGGCCGGGGACGGTCAAATCAGCGGCCGACGACGCCCCTGGGCGCCGGCTCCTCCGGGCGGCCCCGGGCGTGCGGGGCAGGGGGAGCAGGGGACGGACGGGCGCCGGTACGGCCTCCGGGGCCGGGCGGCGCTGTGCAGTGCACATCCTACCCACAGCTGTGCACGGATCTTGCTCACATCCTGTGGAAAACCCGTGCGCCACCGGCCGCGGAACGGCGCGGATCGGGGGCCGAACTACACGTCTGTAGTTCCCGGGAGCCCAGCGGATCAGCTATGAACAGTTTCGGAGCATGTTCTAGGCTGGCACTCCCGGTCGGCCCCCGAACAGCTTTTCCACCGTTGTGAACAACTCTGTGGAAAAGGCCACCGCAGCAGGGCCGGGACGACCCGTCAACCACCTCGTCATCCCGACGACATCCCGATGGCAACCCGACGACAGCAGGAGTACGCGTGGGCACGCAGGACAATCAGGCGCTCAGCGCGCAGTGGGCCGAATGCGTGCAGTACATGTACGAGGACCCCATGACCACCGGCCGGTACCGGGGGTTCATCTCCCTGGCCCAGCCGCAGGGGCTCATCGGCACCACGCTGCTCGTCGCGGTCCCCAACGAGCTGACCCGGGAGTTCTTCCAGAACCAGATGGCCTCGGTCCTGCGCTCCTCCGTGGGACGCGCCTTCAGCCCGGAGACGCTCGTGGCGTTCGTCGTCGACGCCGACCTCGAGGCCGCTCCCGCCCCGGAGCCGGAACCGCAGACGGCCGCGCTGCCGCCGATCAGTGAGCTGGAGGCCGAGCGCAACCGCACCGACGGGCCCACCCGGACCGATGCCGGGGACACCGCCGACGCCATGGGGATCGACCAGCGCGTGCTGGACCTCGCCGCGGCGCGCCCGGAGCCGGTCGCACCGGCCGGCGGCGGCCGCACCCTGCCCCGCCGCGCGACCCGCAGGCCGCCCCGCCCCGCCGCCCCGTGCAGGACACCGGCACCGCCCCCGCCGTGGTGGGGGAGTGGGACAGCTCGGCGCGGCTGAACCCGAAGTAC
Source organism: Kocuria sp. CNJ-770 (assembly GCF_001942375.1). NCBI lineage: Bacteria > Bacillati > Actinomycetota > Actinomycetes > Micrococcales > Micrococcaceae > Kocuria > Kocuria sp. CNJ-770. The sequence continues at coordinate 29,862 of NZ_MKJW01000066.1, read as the reverse complement.
GTCTTCGACTCCTTCGTGATCGGGCAGTCCAACCGGTTCGCCCACGCCGCGGCGTTCGCGGTCGCAGAGACCCCCGCGAAGGCGTACAACCCGCTGTTCATCTACGGGGAGTCCGGCCTGGGCAAGACCCATCTGCTGCACGCCATCGGCCACTACGCCAAGCGGCTGTACCCGCAGGTGCGCGTGCGCTACGTGAACTCGGAGGAGTTCACCAACGACTTCATCAACTCGATCCGCGACGACGAGGGCTCCTCCTTCAAGGAGATCTACCGCAACGTGGACATGCTGCTGATCGACGACATCCAGTTCCTGGCGGGCAAGGAGCACACGCAGGAGGAGTTCTTCCACACCTTCAACGCGCTGCACAACCACGAGAAGCAGATCGTGATCACCTCGGACATGCCGCCCAAGCAGCTCACCGGCTTTGCCGAGCGCATGCGCTCCCGGTTCGAGTGGGGCCTGATCACGGACGTGCAGCCCCCGGAGCTGGAGACCCGCATCGCCATCCTCCGCAAGAAGGCCACCAGCGAGGGCATGGACGCCCCCGACGACGTGCTGGAGTACATCGCCTCCCACATCTCCACCAACATCCGCGAGCTCGAGGGCGCCCTGATCCGCGTGACCGCCTTCGCCTCGCTGAACAAGCAGGCCGTGGACCTGCCCCTGGCCGAGCTAGTGCTCAAGGACCTCATCACCGACGACGGCGCGCAGGAGATCACCGCGGCCTCGATCCTGGCCCAGACCGCGGTGTACTTCGACATCACCCTCGAGGAGCTCAAGAGCAAGTCCCGCACCCGCACCCTGGTCACGGCGCGGCAGATCGCGATGTACCTGCTGCGCGAGCTCACCGACATGTCCCTGCCGAAGATCGGCCAGGAGCTGGGCGGGCGCGACCACACCACGGTGATGCACGCGGACCGCAAGATCCGCACCCTGATGGCCGAGCGCCGGCAGATCTTCAACCAGGTCACCGAACTGACGAACCGCATCAAGCAGCAGCAGCGCGAGGGCTGACCGCCGCGAACCCGTCGCCGACGGGCCCGCCGGGACACCGGCGGGCCCGTTTTCTTGTCATTCGTCCACAGGCCGCCGCCGCGCCGTTCCGGGCCGGCCGACCCGCTTCTGCACAGGAAACGGCCCCTTGTGGAGCGGCTGTGCACAGGACAGAACCCACACCTGTGGATAAAATTGTGGAAGACCGCCGGGCTGCGGTGGAGAACCTCGGCACAACTGCGGCTCGGGCTGTGGAACCCGCGGAACCGCGCGGATCCTGTCCACCGGGGAAACAGCTTTCGGTGGACCGCGAATCACAGGAACTCAACAGGGCCCTGCCGCCCGGCATCTGGCCAAGAGGCAGTTATCCACAGATTCCACAGCGGTTATTAACACTCCCGTCCTTAAAGAGATCTCCGGCCAAACAACAAGAATCCTGGACTCCCGGCCCCCGGTGAGGCCTCCGGCACCGGCGAACCACAAGAAGTCCGCCACGGCCGGCCGAATGGCCGTCCGCCGAAACGGACGGATACGATGCAGGGGGCGAAGACCCGGTCGGCCGCACCTCGCGGCGCGGCGGACGCCGTCCTCCGGGCGCGGGCTCCGCCGCCCCTGCTCAGACTGAAAGGCAGCAACCTCTCGTGAAGTTCTCCGTCGAACGCGATGTTCTCGCCGAGGCCGTGACCTGGACCGCCCGGTCCCTCTCTCCTCGGCCCCCGGTCCCCGTGCTGTCCGGTCTGCTCATCCGGGCGGAGGGCGGATCGCTGTCCATCGCCAGCTTCGACTACGAGATCTCCGCGCGGCTGTCGATCAGCGCCGACGTGCAGGAGGAGGGCACCACGCTCGTCTCCGGACGCCTCCTGGCGGACATCTGCCGTTCGCTGCCGTCGGCACCGGTCGAGGTCCAGGCCGACGAGGGCAAGGTCACGCTGACCTGCCGGTCCTCCCGGTTCAACCTCGCCGCGATGCCCGTGGGCGACTACCCCGAGCTGCCGGCCCTGCCGGACGTCTCCGGCGTGGTCGCCGGCGACGAGTTCGCCCTCGCCGTCTCCCAGGTCAACATCGCGGCCAGCAAGGACGACACCCTGCCGATCCTCACCGGCGTGCGCGTGGAGATCGAGGGCGAGAAGATGACCCTCCTGGCCACCGACCGGTACCGGCTCGCCATGCGGGAGCTGACCTGGCGGCCGTCCTCCCACGAGATCTCCACGGCCGCGCTGATCAAGGCCCGTACGCTCAACGACATCGCCAAGACCCTCGGCCCGGCCGGGGACATCAACATCGCGCTGTCCGACTCCGCCGAGCTCGTGGGCTTCGAGTCCGGCGGGCGCCGGACCACGAGCCTGCTCATCGACGGCGAGTACCCCAAGATCCGCTCGCTGTTCCCCGAGCACACCCCGATCACGGCTGCGGTGCGCACCACCGAGCTCGTGGAGGCGGTCCGGCGCGTCTCGCTCGTGGCAGAGCGCAACACGCCCGTCCGCCTGGCCTTCACCCAGGGCCAGGTGGCCCTGGACGCCGGGACCGGCGAGGACGCCCAGGCCTCGGAGGTCCTGGACGCCCACCTGACCGGGGAGGACATCACCGTGGCCTTCAACCCCACGTACCTGTCCGAGGGCCTGCACGCCTTCTCCTCGGACTACGTGCGGTTCTCCTTCACCGCCCCGCCCAAGCCGGCGGTGCTCTCCGCGCAGGCCGAGCCGGAGGGCGAGGACCGGGACGACTACAAGTACCTGCTGATGCCGGTCCGGCTCCCGAGCCAGTGACCGGCCGGCGCCGAAGCGGAAGCTGCTGACCCGGGCGTGTTCGTCGACCACCTCTCCCTGCTGGACTACCGGACGTATGCCCTGCTGGACATACGTCTGGGGCCCGGGACCACCGTGTTCCTGGGCCCCAACGGCGTGGGCAAGACGAACATCGTCGAAGCCCTGGACTACACCGCGGGGCTCTCCTCCCACCGCGTGTCCTCGGACGCGCCGCTGATCCGCTTCGGCGCCGAGCGGGCGATCGTCCGGGTGCGTGTGCGGCGCGGCGGCCAGCAGACGGTCCTCGAGCTCGAGCTCAACGACGGCCGCGCCAACCGGGTGCGCATCAACCGTGCCGCCCCCGTCCGTGCCCGGGACGCGCTCGGCGTCGTGCGGACGGTCCTGTTCTCCCCGGAGGACCTCTCCCTGGTGAAGGGCGACCCCTCGCACCGGCGCCGGTTCCTGGACGACCTCGCCCGGTCGATGCGCCCGGTCCTCGCCGGCACCATGGCCGACTACGAGAAGGTGCTCAAGCAGCGCAACGCGCTGCTGAAGTCGGCCCGCCGCAGCGGCCGCTTCACCGAGACCCACCGCTCGACGCTGGCCGCGTGGAACGACCAGTTCGCCCGCACCGGCGCCGTGATCCTGCACGCGCGCCTGCAGCTGATCGACGCCCTGGCCCCGCAGGTGGCCACCGCATACGACCAGCTCACCGACGGCACGAAGTCCACCACGCTGCGCTACGTGTCCTCGGTCCTGCCGGGGAGCGCCGGCGGGGACGTGGGTCAGCTGCGCGACTTCACCCCGGCGGACCTGCACCGGCTGATCCTCGAGGCATGCGAGGACGCCGAGCAGCGGGAGCTCGAACGGGGCCTGACCCTGATCGGCCCGCACCGCGACGAGCTCGAGCTGCTGCTGGGCCCGGCCCCCGCCCGCGGCTACGCCTCGCACGGGGAGACCTGGTCCTACGCCCTCGCCCTCCGGCTGGGCTCCTGGTACGTCCACCTCGCGGACGACCCCGCCGAGGGCGCCGCGCCGATCCTGCTGCTCGACGACGTGTTCGCGGAGCTCGACGCCCGGCGCCGGAGCCGCCTGGCCGCGATCGTGGCCTCCGCGGAGCAGGTCCTGGTCACCGCCGCGGTCGAGGAGGACCTGCCCGCCGAGCTCGTCGCCGGACCGCACGACGTGGTGCGGGTGGGGCCCGGGACGGCCGTGCGCGACGACGAGCGCCCGCCCGCGGGAACTGGCTCGGGGACGGGCCCGGAGACGGAGGAGGCTCCGTCGTCGTGAGCGGGCCCGAGCGCGGGGACCGGCTCCCCGATCCCCCGGACGGTCTCCCGGCGGACCCGCCGGACCCGGAGGCGAACGTCGTGCGGATCGAGGACGAGATCGACGCCCCCGCGGCGCTGCTGACCCGGTTGCGCCACGCCGCCGAGGCGCGCGGGGACGGCCGCCTCTACGGCGCGGCCGCGCGGCGCAACCTCAAGAACTTCGGGGCGGCGATGGAGTCGGCCACCGCGTCCCCCGCCGAACGCCTGGGGCGCCGCGGCAACGACGTGGACCCCCGGGCGCTCGGCGGATACTCCGGGGCGGGCCGCTCCGCCCGCGATCCCCGGGGCGTGGGCTCGGTGCTGGACGGCCTCGTGTCGGGGCGGGGCTGGAAGTCGCCGGTCGCCGTCGGGTCGGTGCTCTCCCGCTGGGACGAGCTCGTGGGCCCGGGGATCGCGGGGCACTGCCGGCCGGAGAGCTTCGACGAGACGGTGGTGCGGGTCCGCTGCGACTCCACCGCCTACGCCGCCAATCTGCGGCTCATGGTCCCGCAGCTGCTGCGCATGTTCGACGAGCACCTGGGGGAGGGCATCGTCACCCGGATCGAGATCCTCGGCCCGGCGGCGCCGAGCTGGAAGCGCGGCCGCCGGTCGGTGCAGGGCCGGGGCCCGCGGGACACCTACGGGTGAGGCCGGTGCCGCGGAGCGCTGAGCGGCCTCGTGGCGCGCTGCGGCCCCCCGGGAACGATCAGCGGGGTGGTGGAGAGCAGGAAAATTCGTCCTGAGGGCCTTTTCCGGCCGCTCAGGGGCATCTGCGGGCACCCCTGGCCCGTCGTTTTCCGATAGAATCGGTGGCAGACAGGAATCGACGGACCGGGCCCCCCACGGCCGATCACGGCACCCGCCCGCGGCGCGGACGTCCGGAGTCGTCGAACCGTTCCGACCCTGCACGAGCCGATGAGTCGTCGAGCGTCTCATCGGCGTTCTCTTGTGCTGTCCGGAGCGGCCGGAACGCCCAACAGGAGGAGCCAGGAACCCGTGGCAACAGAGGATCCGCAGAAGCGCGAGTACGGTGCCGGTGACATCACCGTCCTGGAGGGGCTCGAGGCCGTCCGGAAGCGGCCCGGCATGTACATCGGCTCGACCGGCCCGCGGGGGCTGCACCACCTCGTGTACGAGGTGGTCGACAACTCGGTCGACGAGGCGCTGGCCGGCTACTGCGACCACATCGAGGTGACGCTGCAGGCCGACGGCGGGGTGCGGGTGGTCGACAACGGCCGCGGCATCCCCGTGGACATCCACCCGACCGAGGGCCGGCCGACCGTCGAGGTCGTCATGACGATCCTGCACGCCGGCGGCAAGTTCGGGGGCGGCGGCTACGCCGTCTCCGGCGGTCTGCACGGCGTGGGCATCTCCGTGGTCAACGCCCTGTCCCGCCGTGTGGAGACCCAGGTGCGCCGCCAGGGCCACGTCTGGCGGATGGTCTTCGCCGAGGGCGGCCGGCCGCAGGGAGAGCTGGTCCGGGGCGAGGAGACGGAGGAGACCGGCACGACCCAGGTCTTCTACCCGGACCCCGAGATCTTCGAGACCGTGGACTTCGACTTCGAGACCCTGCGGGCGCGCTTCCAGCAGATGGCGTTCCTCAACAAGGGCCTCCGGATCAGCCTGACGGACGAGCGCGTGGCCGAGGAGTCCGGCGAGGAGATCGCCGGCTCCGCCTCCGACCACTCGGGGGGCCGCGCGGCGGCCGGTACCGACGGGGAGCCGGTCGAGGGCCGCGACGGCGGCACGGACGTCCCCCGGCTCAACCACGAGGACGAGAGCGACTCCGGCCACCGCCGGGTCGTCTACAAGTACGACCACGGCCTGCTCGACTACGTCACCTTCCTGAACACGTCCAAGAAGGCCGATCTCGTCCACGACGACGTCATCGCCATCGAGACCGAGGACACCGACCGGAAGATGTCCCTCGAGCTCGCCATGCAGTGGACCACCGCCTACACCGAGTCGGTGCACACCTACGCGAACACGATCAACACCCATGAGGGCGGCACCCACGAGGAGGGCTTCCGCTCGGCCATGACCTCGCTGGTGAACCGGTACGCCCGGGAGAACAAGCTGCTGCGGGACAAGGACGAGAACCTCACCGGCGACGACGTGCGGGAGGGCCTGACCGCGGTCATCTCGATCAAGCTCGCCGAGCCCCAGTTCGAGGGCCAGACCAAGACCAAGCTCGGCAACTCCGAGGCGAAGGCCTTCGTCCAGCGCGAGGTCAACGACCGGTTCGGCGACTGGCTCGAGCGCAACCCGGCCGCGGCGCGGGAGATCATCCGCAAGGCCATCAACGCCTCGCAGGCGCGGCTCGCGGCCCGGAAGGCGCGCGAGACCACCCGCCGCAAGGGCCTGCTCGAGTCCGGCGGGATGCCGGGCAAGCTCAAGGACTGCTCCTCCAAGGACCCGTCCCTGTCCGAGATCTACATCGTGGAGGGCGACTCCGCGGGCGGCTCCGCGGTGCAGGGCCGCGACCCCGCGCACCAGGCGATCCTGCCCCTGCGCGGGAAGATCCTCAACGTGGAGCGGGCGCGGCTGGACCGGGCGCTGTCCAACGCCGAGGTCCAGTCCATGATCACCGCCTTCGGCGCGGGCATCGGCGACGACTTCGACATCGAGAAGGCGCGCTACCACAAGATCGTGCTCATGGCCGACGCGGACGTGGACGGCCAGCACATCACCACCCTGCTGCTGACGCTGCTGTTCCGCTTCATGCGCCCGCTCATCGAGCACGGCTTCGTCTACCTGGCCCAGCCCCCCCTGTACCGGATCAAGTGGTCCAACGCACCGCACGACTACGTCTACTCGGACGCCGAGCGGGACCAGGCCCTCGCCCGGGGCCTGGCCAACAACCAGCGCATCCCCAAGGACAACGGGATCCAGCGCTACAAGGGTCTCGGCGAGATGGACTACACCGAGCTGTGGGACACCACGATGGACCCCGAGCACCGCACGCTGCTCCAGGTGACCATGGAGGACGCCGCGGCCGCGGACCAGATCTTCTCCGTGCTCATGGGCGAGGACGTCGAGTCCCGCCGCGAGTTCATCCAGCAGAACGCCAAGGACATCCGGTTCCTCGACATCTGATCCGCGACATATGACCGGTTCGGCATACACGGCCGGGACCGGGGCGCCGGCAGGACACCGAGAACCAGCAGACAGAACGGAATGACCGCATGAGTGACGAGATCCAGGACGGACAGACCCCGGAGGACGCCGGCCCCACCGGCGACCTCGAGAGCTCGCCCGTGCTGACCGACCGCGTGGAGCAGGTGGACCTGCAGACCGAGATGCAGCGGTCCTACCTCGACTACGCCATGGCCGTCATCGTCGGCCGCGCCCTCCCGGACGTCCGGGACGGGCTCAAGCCGGTGCACCGCCGGGTCCTCTACGCGATGTACGACGGCGGCTACCGCCCGGACCGCTCCTTCAACAAGTGCGCCCGCGTGGTGGGCGAGGTCATGGGCCAGTACCACCCGCACGGCGACTCCGCGATCTACGACGCCCTGGTGCGCCTGATCCAGCACTGGGTGATGCGCTACCCGCTCGCGCTGGGCCAGGGCAACTTCGGCTCCCCGGGCAACGACGGCGCGGCGGCCCCGCGGTACACCGAGACCAAGATGGCGCCCATCGCCATGGAGATGGTCCGGGACATCCACGAGGAGACCGTGGACTTCCAGGACAACTACGACGGCAAGAACCAGGAGCCGTCGGTGCTGCCGTCCCGGTTCCCGAACCTGCTGGTCAACGGGTCCTCCGGCATCGCGGTGGGCATGGCCACCAACATCCCGCCGCACAACCTGCGCGAGGTCGCAGACGGCGTGCAGTGGTACCTGCGGAACCCGGACGTCTCCAACGAGGACCTGCTCGAGGAGCTGCTGCAGCGGATCAAGGGCCCGGACTTCCCGACCGGGGCGCAGATCCTCGGCCACAAGGGCATCGAGGAGGCCTACCGGACCGGGCGCGGCTCGATCCCGATGCGGGCCGTGGTCAACGTCGAGGAGATCCACGGCCGCACGTGCCTGGTGGTCACGGAGCTGCCCTACCAGGCGAACCCGGACAACCTCGCGATGAAGATCGCGGACCTCGTCAAGGACGGCCGGATCACCGGCATCGCCGACATCCGGGACGAGACCTCCGGGCGCACCGGCCAGCGCCTGGTGATCGTGCTCAAGCGGGACGCCGTGGCCAAGGTGGTGCTCAACAACCTCTACAAGCACACGCAGCTGCAGGACAACTTCTCCGCCAACATGCTGGCCCTGGTGGACGGGGTGCCCCGCACCCTCAGCCTCGACGCCTTCATCCGGCACTGGGTCACCCACCAGATGGACGTCATCGTGCGGCGCACCCGATACCGGCTGCGCCAGGCCGAGGCGGAGGCCCACATCCTGCGGGGCCTGCTCAAGGCCCTCGACGCCCTCGACGAGGTCATCGCGCTCATCCGCCGCTCCCCGACGGCCGACGACGCCCGCACCGGGCTCATGGAGCTGCTGCAGATCGACGAGGACCAGGCACAGGCCATCCTCAACATGCAGCTGCGCCGGCTCGCCGCCCTCGAGCGGCAGAAGATCCAGGACCGGCACGCGGAGCTGGAGCGGCTGATCGCCGAGTACACCGAGATCATCGCCTCCGAGGCGCGCCAGCGCGACATCATCTCGACCGAGCTCGAGGAGATCGTGAGCCGCTACGGCGACGACCGCCGCTCCGAGATCCAGTACGGCTACGACGGCGACATGTCGATGGAGGACCTGATCCCCGAGGAGGAGATGGTCGTGACCATCACCCGCGGCGGATACGTCAAGCGCACCCGCTCGGACCAGTACCGGTCCCAGCGCCGGGGCGGCAAGGGGGTCCGGGGCGCGCAGCTGCGCGCGGACGACGTCGTCGAGCACTTCTTCGTGACCACCACGCACAACTGGATCCTGTTCTTCACGAACCTCGGCCGGGTCTACCGGACCAAGGCCTACGAGCTGCTCGAGGCCGGCCGGGACGCCAAGGGCCAGCACGTGGCCAACCTGATGGCCTTCCAGCCCGGGGAGCGGATCGCCCAGGTCATGGAGCTGCGCTCATACGACGACGCCCCGTACCTCGTGCTCGCCACCCGCAACGGGCTGGTGAAGAAGACCCGGCTGCTGGACTACGACACCAACCGCTCGGCCGGCGTGATCGCGATCAACCTGCGCGAGGACGACGAATTGGTCTCGGCGCAGCTGGCGTCGGCGGCGGACGACCTGCTGCTCATCTCCCGCCACGGGATGTCCCTGCGCTTCACCGCGTCGGACGACGTGCTGCGCCCCATGGGCCGGGCCACCTCGGGGGTCACCGGCATGAAGTTCCGCGGCGGCGACGAGCTGCTCTCGGCCAACGTGGTGACCGACGACGCCTACGTCTTCGTCGTCACCGAGGGCGGCTACGCCAAGCGCACCAAGGTGGAGGAGTACCGGGTGCAGGGCCGCGGCGGGCTCGGCATCAAGGTGGCGAAGCTCGCGGAGCAGCGCGGCCGCCTGGTCGGCGGGCTGATCGTGGGGGAGGAGGACGAGGTCCTCGTGGTCATGGAGTCCGGGAAGGTCGTGCGCACCGGGGCCTCCGAGGTCCCCGCCAAGGGCCGGGACACGATGGGCGTGATCTTCGCCAAGCCGTCCGCGGGCGACTCGATCACGGGCGTGGCCCACAACGCCGACCGCGAGATCGCGCAGGAGGTCGACGCCGAGGCCGTGGCCGAGATCGACGTCCAGCAGGACGAGTCCATGGAGACGGCCGACGTGCAGCAGGCCGAGGACACCGGTGAGCTCGATTCCGTCCCCGGAACCGGGGACACGGCGGGCGATGAAGTAGCGTTGGACGCGAACAACAACGGAGGTAACGCATGAGCTCGAGTTCCGGCTCCAACGCCGCCGGCAAGTCCGGACGCGCCCCCCTCGCGTCCGCGCCCCGGCCCGGTGCCGCGGCGAAGCCGGGCCCGGCCACGTCCGCGAAGTCCGGGACGGCCGACCGCACCGCCCCCCGGCCGGTGAAGTCCGCCCCGGCCCCGGCCAAGAGCAGCCGGCCGGCCGCTTCCACGAAGGGCCTGGTCCGCCCCGCTCCGCGCCCGAGGGTGCGCCGGGCGCGGCTCGTGGTCTCGAAGGTGGACACCTGGTCGGTGCTCAAGCTCGCGTTCCTGCTCTCGGTGGCGCTCGGGATCATCACCGTGGTCGCCTCCGTGGTGCTGTGGATCGTCCTGGACCTCACCGGGATGTTCGACGGCATCAACGAGCTGCTCGGCATGCTGGGCGGCGCGGGCGGGGCGCTGAACGTGAAGGACTTCCTGTCCCTGGGGCAGATCGCGATCTTCGCGACCATCGTCTCGGTGGTCAACGTGATCCTCCTGACCGCTCTCTCGGTGCTCGCGGCGCTGCTCTACAACATCGCCGCGGCCCTGGTGGGCGGGGTCGGTCTCACCCTCACGGACGACTGACCCGGCACGGTACGGTCACCGGACGCCGGTCCGGGCCGGATTTGGCACGGATCGGCAACTCCGGTATCGTTTCTTCTCGGTCCGCAAGGGCCGGAAGGGCGTATAGCTCAGACGGTTAGAGCGCTTCGCTGATAACGAAGAGGTCCCAGGTTCAATTCCTGGTACGCCCACGGTTCCCTTTTTCGCATGTCAGGAGGCAGGCGTGAACAGGAAAGTGGCTGCGGTTCTCGCCCTGGTCGGAGCGTCCGTCGCGGTGCTCTCCAAGCTGCGGGAGACCGACGCCGACCGTACCGCGTGGGCGGACGCCACCGACGAGGTGGAGTAGTCCGGCACTGCGGGGGCGTGGCGCAATTGGTAGCGCATCTGCTTTGCAAGCAGAGGGTTAGGGGTTCGAGTCCCCTCGCCTCCACCACCTGAGATCCCGATCGAGCTCGCGCTCGGTCGGGATCTTCGTCGTCCGGTCCGGGTGCGTCCGCCGGCCACGCGCCGCACCGCTCGGCGCCGCGTCCCCTCCTGCTCCACGGCAGAGGCCCCCGCTCCCTGGACGGGAGCGGGGGCCTCTGCGGCGGGAGCGGGGGCTCAGGACTCGTGGTCGTCCTTCTTGCCCTGGATCTGCTCCTTGACCTCGTGGATCGTGGCCTTGGCGTCCTCGCCCACGGACTGGGCGTTGTCCTTGACCTCGGAAGCCGCCTCCGAGACACCGCCGGACTGGCCGGCCGGGGTGGTGGCGTCCTTGACGTCGTCGACCTGCACGCCGGTGCCGGCGGCCACGGTGGTCTGCTGGGCGACCGGGGAGGCCGTCACGCGCGGGGACGTGGCCGCGGGGGTCTTCCAGGGGTCCTCCACCGGGCGGGACGCCTTCCAGGCGGCCACACCGGCGACGCCACCGGCGACGAGCAGCCCCAGCACCAGCAGGCCCTTGTGCGAGCTCTCGGCCTTCTTCTGCTGCTTGGCGTAGTCCTTGGCGACCTTCGAGGCCGCCTTCTTCGCGTTGGCCACGGCCTTCTTGTCACCGGTCAGCTTGGCCACGATGGCCTCGAGCTGCTCCGGGGTGTCCGCGTCCGCGAACTTGCCCGCGAGCAGGGCGGCGGCACCGGCGTACTTCGCCTGCATCGCGGCGCGGCTCTCGGCGGCGCGGTCGGCGGCCTTCGCGGCGACGGGGGCTGCGGCCTTGGACGCCTTCGCGGCAACCGGTGCGGTCACGGCGGCCGCCTTCAGCTTCGCGGAGCCGGAGAGGTCGTGGGCCCGGCCGAGGCCCTCCTGGACCTTCGGTCCGGCGGTCGCCACACCGCCGGCGAGCGCGGCGGCACCCGCCTCGACGCCGTGCTGCAGCCGGGGTGCCAGCTCGCCGATCTCCTTGGACGCCCACTTGCCGGCGTCGAGCACCTTGCTCTCCGCGGCCTTCTGCGCCGCGGCGGCCTTCTTCTCGCTCTTGGACTTCGTGAAGCTCATGAATCCATCCCTCCTCGGGTCGTGACAATCCATGGTCAGCATACGTGCAGAGTCCACCCCGATGGAGGTCCTCCCGCGCGATGCCGGGGCTTTTCACTGTGCGCTGAACGCCACGGGACGTCACGGAGCGGCCTCCGCCCGCGTGCAAGAATGACCCCATGACTTCTGCCATCCCCACTGCCAAGGCGACGATCCACACGAACCACGGTGACATCGTCGTGAACCTGTTCGGCAACCACGCCCCGAAGACCGTCAAGAACTTCATCGGCCTCTCGGACGGCACCCAGGAGTGGAGCGACCCGCGCACCGGTGAGAAGCAGACCGGTCCGCTGTACCAGGACGTGGTCTTCCACCGCATCATCCGGGACTTCATGATCCAGGGCGGGGACCCCCTGGGCCAGGGCATCGGCGGGCCGGGCTACGAGTTCGACGACGAGATCCACCCCGAGCTCACCTTCAACGAGCCCTACGTGCTCGCCATGGCGAACGCCGGCAAGCGCAACGGCCGGGGCACCAACGGGTCCCAGTTCTTCATCACCACGGCCCCCACCACCTGGCTGCAGGGCAAGCACACCATCTTCGGCGAGGTCGCCGACGACGCGTCGCGGAAGGTCGTCGACGAGCTGAACGACGTCCGCACCGGCGGCATGGACCGCCCCGTCGAGGACTGCGTGATCACCTCGATCGACGTCGAGCAGCTCTAGGCCCCAGCAGGACCCCGCCCCGGCGCCGCCGGGGTCACGGCGCAGGCCCGTCCGGAGCGATCCGGGCGGGCCTGCGTCGTCCCTGTCCACCGATCCCGGCCCGCGGGCCGGTCCACGAGGAGTTCCAGTGAGCGGCGAGCGACCGCAGTACGGCACGTCCACCGGGGGAGAGGTCCCCGTGTGCCCGCGCCACCCGGACCGCCCCAGCTACGTCACCTGCCAGCGGTGCGGCCGCCCGGTGTGCCCGGAGTGCCAGCGCACGGCAGCGGTGGGCGTGCACTGCGTCGACTGCGTGCAGCAGGCCTCGCGCCGCCGCCCCGCCGTGCGCACCGGTCTGGGCGGCCGGGCGCCGCAGGGCTCGCCGATGCTCGTCACGTGGTGGCTCATCGGCGCCAACGCCGTGGTCTACGCCCTGCAGTGGCTGGTCCAGGCCGTGGGCGTGAGCCTGCTCCAGATGTTCGCCTACGCCCCCGTGATGACCACCTCCGAGCCGTGGCGGATGCTCACCAGCGGGTTCCTGCACTCGATGTCCAGCCCGTTCCACCTGCTCCTGAACATGTACATGCTGTACCTGTTCGGGCGGATGCTGGAGCCCGCGCTGGGCCGCACCCGGTTCCTGCTGCTGTTCCTGCTCTCCGTCCTCGGGGGATCGGTGGGCGTCCTGCTGCTCTCGCACCCGCTGAGCCTGGTGGTCGGCGCCTCGGGCGGCGTCTTCGGGCTCTTCGGCGCCCTCTTCGTCCTGCAGCGGCACCTGGGGCAGTCGATCACGCCCATCGCCGTGCTCATCGGGATCAACATCGTCTTCGGCTTCCTCTTCCCCGGCATCGCCTGGCAGGCGCACCTCGGGGGACTGCTCACCGGTGCCCTCGTGGCCTTCGGCTACACCGCGGCCGCACGACGGCGCGCCGGCCGCCGGCGCTGAGCGGCCGGCGCTGAGCGGCCGGGTCGGCCCCACGAGGTTCTCCACAGGCTCTGTCCCCAGCTGTCGACAAGTTACAGCCGTGGAATTCCACACCTGTGACCCGCGCTGTGGACGGCGCCACGGCGGCGTCCACACCTGTTAACAACGCTGTGGAGAGGCGACTGTGCACACGGTTCTCCACACCTGTGGACAACGTTGTGCACCGGTTGGGGAGAAGCGGGAACCGGTGCGGGCGCGTCGTCCTCAACCGATCCTCAGCACGGTGCGGGACACTGGAGGCTGACCGCGCGGCCCCGTGACGGCCGGCGAGGGAGGAGGGCGCGTGCGCGTGCTGCTGGTGGAGGACGAGGTGGACCTCGCGGAGTCGGTGCGCCGCGGCCTGACGAACGAGGGCTTCGTGGTCGACGTGGCCCACGACGGCGTCACCGGGGCGTGGCTGGCCCGGGAGAACCCCTACGACGTCGTGGTCCTGGACCTCATGCTGCCCGGCAGGAACGGCTACGCCGTCCTCGAGGAGATGCGTGCCGCCGAGAACTGGGTGCCCGTCCTGATGCTCACCGCGAAGGACGGCGAGTACGACCAGACCGACGCGTTCGACCTCGGCGCCGACGACTACCTGACCAAGCCCTTCAGCTTCCTCGTTCTCGTCGCCCGGCTGCGGGCGCTCATCCGCCGGGGCGCCCCCGAACGGCCGGTGGTGCTCGCCGCCGGCTCCCTGGAGCTGGACCCGGTCCGCCGGACCGTGACCCGCCGCGGGCAGCGCCTGGAGCTCACCGCCAAGGAGTACGTCATCCTGCAGTACCTCCTGCAGAACAAGGAGAAGGTGGTCTCCAAGCTCCAGATCATGGACAACGCCTGGGACGCCGGCTTCGAGGGCTCGGAGAACATCGTGGAGGTCTACGTGGGCTACCTGCGCAAGAAGATCGACGCCCCCTTCGGCCTGTCCACCCTGCAGACGGTCCGCGGCATGGGCTACCGCCTGGTGCCCGACGAGCCGGGGGCAGCGAGCCCGTGACCGCCCGCCGGGGATCGCCGTTCGAGCGGTGGGGCGTGCGCCGGCGCAGCACGGCCGCCGCGGGCCTGCTGATCCTGCTCGTGGTCGCCGTGGCCGGGGGCGTGCTGCTCGAGCTCGTGCACCGCACCGCTGTGGGGGCCGCCCACGACCAGGCCGTGGCCCGGCAGGCGGAGATCCTGCAGGACCTCGGCGTTCCCTGGCAGCCGCGCACGGCCGGCGGCACCGCCCGGGAGACGGCCGTCTACACGACCTCCGGGCTGGGGGAGCTGATGCAGCGGCTCGGGCGGCCGGGCGTGCTCGTGCAGCTGCAGGACGCCGACGGGCGGTTGGTCGCCGCCGCGCCCGCCTCCACGCTCGAGGCCGGCCTGTCCCCGCCCACGCTCGAGCCGGGGCAGTCCTTCGACTCCGCGGCGGACGCCGCCGGACCGGGCGCGCGCGCCGCCGACTTCGTGTATGTCTCGCACGGCATGTACATCAACGACGTCCCCTTCACGCTCACCGTGGCCGTGCCCATGGCGCTGCAGCAGACCACGCTCCGGACCGTGGGCCTGTTCCTGCTCGTCGGCGGTCCGCTGCTGGCCCTGCTCGGCTCCGCCCTCATGTGGTTCCTGGTCGGCCGGTCCCTCGCCCCCGTCCGGCGGATCACCGGGCAGGTCCGCCGGATCGGCACCGCCAACCTCGGGGCGCGGGTGGATGTGCCGCCCACCGGGGACGAGGTCGCCGCGCTCGCCGGGACGATGAACGGGATGCTCGACCGGCTGGAGGCCTCCGACCGCGCCCAGCGCCGGTTCGTGGCGGACGCCTCCCACGAGCTGCGCAGCCCCCTCGCGACCCTGACGACCACCATCGAGGTGGCCGCCTCGGATCCGTCCGCCACGATGTGGCCGGAGGTCGCTCCCGTGCTCCGGTCCCAGTCCCGCCGGATGGGCCGGCTCGTGGAGGACCTCCTGACCCTCGCGAAGATCGACGACGCCGGGCTGCGGCTGCGCGTCGCGGACACCGACCTGGACGAGGTGGTGCGGGAGGAGGTCGCGCGGATGCGGCCCGCGTCGCGGCACGAGGTCCGCGTGCACCTGGATCCGGTGCGGATCCGGGGGGACGGGAGCCGGCTGCAGCAGGTGCTCCGCAACCTGCTCTCCAACGCGGAGCGGCACGCGGAGTCGTGGATCGCCGTGTCCCTGCGGACGGAGGGACAGGACGCGGTCGTGACCGTGGACAACGACGGCACCGGCATCGCCCCGGCGGACCGGGAGCGGGTCTTCGAGCGGTTCGTGCGCCTGGACGACTCCCGTACCCGGGACACCGGCGGCTCCGGTCTGGGACTGGCGATCAGCCGGGAGATCGCGGCCGCCCACGGGGGCACGGTCACCGCGGGCGAGGACGGGCGGGGCAACTGCCGCTTCGAGCTCCGGCTCCCGCTCGGGCCCGGCGGCGCCGGGGTCTGAGCCGCGCTCAGTACCCCGCGGAGGCCTCGCGCCAGATCCGCCCCGCCAGGTCCGGGACGTCCTGCTCCGGGGTGCCCCGGGCGCGCAGCGCCTGGCCGATCTGCCGCTCGGCGGTCGAGGCGAGGTGCTCGCGCATGGCCTCTCCCGCGGCGTCCCCGTCCTGGCCGAGCACCGCCTGCACCAGGGCGTCGTGCTCCCCGGCGAGCTCCCCGACGGGGCGGAGCGTCGTGGCGGTCACGACGCCCAGGAAGGACGTGGTGGCGCGCAGCCGCTCCACGAGCCGGGCCGCCTGCTCGTTCCCGGCGAGCTCGAGCAGGACCAGGTGCAGCCCCTCGTCGGCCCCGGCGGTCGCCTCGAGGTCCTGCGCCCGGGCCGCGGCGTGCATCGCCTCCCACTGCGCCCGGACGCGCTCGAGGTCCGGCGGCTGCGCGAGGCCCGCCGCCCGACGGGCGGCGGGGACCTCCATGGCGGTGCGCACGGCGAGGATCTGCGCGACGTCGGTGGGGCTGACCTCGACGATCTCGAAGCCGCGGTTGCGGTGGAACCGGATCAGCCCGGCCTCGCCCAGCCGGAGGAGGCCCTCCCGCACGGGGCTGCGGGAGACGTTCATGACGGAGGCCAGCTGCTGCACGGAGTACAGCCGCCCGGGCTCCATCTGACCGGCCATGACGGCCCGCCGCACCGCCGCCATCACCTGCACGGCGAGCGAGCTCTGGGTCGTGGCGGTCACGGCGGGCAGGGTGGGAGTGTCGGTGGGGTGTCGGCCGTCCGCCGCCGCGCCGGAGGGAGGACGGATGCGCTCGGTCACGGCGTCACGGTGAGCTTGATGTCGCCGGGGCGGTGCTCCTCGGCCCGCTGCATGGCCTCGGGCAGCCGCTCGAGGGGGAGCTCGGGGCCCAGGCAGTGCTCCACGTCGATCTCGCCCTCGGAGATCCGGCGCAGCGCCTCGCGGAAGGACGTGAGCCCCGGTTCGGCCTGCGCCGCCACGGAGCACTGCAGCCGCAGGTTCTTGCGGAACGCAGTCCACAGCGGGATGTCCGTGGGGCCGTGCCGCTCCGGCAGGCCGAAGAAGCCCACGACCCCCCGGTCGGCCGCGAGGTCGACGGCCTGGTCGCGCAGCACGTCGTGCCCCACGGCCTCGATCACGAGATCGGCGCCGCGGCCGCCGCTCACCTCGGCCACGACCTCGCCCAGGTCCTGCTCGGGCACGTGCACGGGGGTGGCGCCGAGTCCCCGGGCGACCTCGAGCCGGCCGGGGTCGAGGTCGGAGGCGACGACGTGCTCGAAGCCCAGCCGCCGGGCCTCCTCCACGAAGAACAGCCCTGCGGAGCCGGCACCCATCACCACGCACGTGTGCGCGCGCCGGGCGGGCGTCTCCACGGGCCAGAACTGGCGCATGGCGTAGAGACACGTGCCGTACTGCTGGGCCATCATGAGCCGGCGCAGCTGCCGGGAGTCGGTGGGGTCGGTGCCCGCGGGCAGCTCGACGACGTGCCGGTCGTCCACCAGCTGCAGCTCCGCGAAGCACCCGCCCATCTCACCCTGGGGCACGGTGAGCACGAGCGAGCCCTCCCGGACGTGCGGCGACCGGGACTGCACCACCACCCCGACGCCTTCGTGGCCGGGATAGCCGGGACGGCGGGGACCCTCGGCGTGCAGCAGGCCGTGGAAGACCACGTGCAGGTCCGAGCCGCAGATCGAGGCGTGCAGCATCCGCACCACCAGCTGACCCGGCTCCGTGGCCTGCGGATCCGGCCAGTCCGTGACGGTGATCGTTCCCGTGGCGGGAACGTGGGACCCTCGCATGTGCGCCTCCTGACGTCCGGCACGACGGGCGCCGGGTGAGTGACATGCTACCGACCCTTTGTCTCGGTGATCCCCCATGACAGGAGATGAATGGCGGGCGCGGCGCACCTGCCGGGTGCGGGTGCCCGTCAGGCGCCCAGCGCGAGCTCCAGGCCCAGGACGAGCATGAGCACCGCGAGCGAGCCGTCGAGGACCCGCCAGGAGACGGGCGACGCGAAGAACCGCTGCAGACGGGTGGCTCCCCATCCCAGACCGCCGAACCACAGCACGCTGGCGGTCATCGCCCCGGCGGCGAACCACCAGCGCAGCTGCTCGCCCTGCGCATTGGCCAGCGAGCCCATGACCAGGACGGTGTCCACGTAGACGTGGGGATTGAGCCAGGTCAGGGCCAGCGCGGTGAGCGCCACCCGGCCGCGGCCGGGCGGCGCCGCCCCTGCCGCCACCAGGCCGCCCGCGGGGCGCAGTGCCCGCCGGGCGGCCAGCAGCCCGTAGCCGAGCAGGAACACCGCACCGGCCCAGCGCAGGGCGCTCATCAGCCAGGGCGCCACCTGCTCCAGGAGGGAGGTGCCGGCCACGGAGGCGGCGATCAGGATCAGGTCGGAGACCGCGCACAGCGCCACCACGGTGCCGACGAACTGCCGGCGCAGGCCCTGGCGGAGGACGAAGGCGTTCTGCGCCCCGATGGCCACGATGAGGGCCAGGCCCGAGCCGAGGCCCAGCAGGGCCGGGCCGAGCACCGCGGCGGGGCTCACGCGCCGGCGCCCACGGCCTCGGCGGGGACGGCGAAGACCGGGCGCGGGGACTGCAGCCGTGCGGGGGCCGGCAGCTCCCGGCGCAGGACCCGCTCCCCGGGCTCGAGCTCGAGGGAGAACCCCGCGACGGCGTGGTGCACGTTCTCGCGCAGCACGGTCCGCTCCACGAGCTGCTCGGGGCCGGGCGGCCCGTGCAGCAGGAGCACGGGCTCACCCTCCTGCAGCTCCTGCTCGACGCGCGCCACCGCCGCCATCCAGTGGTTCTCCCGCACCCCCTCCGGGACGCGGAACGGGACGAGGACGGCGCCGCCGGCGGCCTCGTGCGTCCCCGGCGCCAGGACCCAGGCGCGCCGGCCGTGCGGCGGCTCGGCGGGGGGAGTGCGGGCCTGCGCGGGCTCCGGCCACACGTAGTCCAGGCCGGCGGTGTCGTCCGGGAACACGTCCCGGTAGAGCTCCTCGTCCTTGCTCAGCAGCTTGGACCGGTGGGAGCGGTGGAACGCGGCGTCGCCCAGCCACGGGGGCGGGTGCGCCACTCCGTCGTCGGGATACCGGTCCCAGGCCTCCGGGGCGAACTCCCGGATCTGCCACGCGGTGCTGTCGGCCCCGCCGCGGGCGGTCCACTCGTCGACCATCGCCCGCCCGTAGGCCACCAGTGCGGGGACGTGCCCGGTCCACATCGCCGTGGCGGGGTGCCGGTACCAGCCGTAGCCGGGAACCGTGGCCGCGCGCAGCACCTGGAGGGCCTCCACCCGCTGCTTGCCGAGCCGCTTGCGGTCCAGGGCACGGGCGGAGCGGGCGAAGTCCGGGTAGGGGAGGAAGGTCTGCACCGCCCCAGTCTGCTACGGACCGGACCGTGGCCACCACCGTGGCCGCCGCGTGGCGCCCCGCGGGCCACTCCGTAGACTGGCACCATGCCCCTCCCCCGCGCGCTGGAGCCCTTCCGGCTCGGCGAGTACCGTGTGCTCGCCTTCGCGATGTTCGTCAGCGTCTTCGGCGCGGGGATGTGGGCGGTGGCCCTGGTGAACCAGGTCCTGGAACTGGACGGGACGGCCGTGGACCTCTCGGCCGTGACGGCCGTGGGTGCGCTGGGCATGCTCGTGGTCGTGCTCGTGGGCGGCATCGCGGCGGACCGCTTCCCGCTGGCGGCCCTGCTGCGCCTGGTCGAGACCGCGAACGCGCTCACGGCAGCAACGGTCGCGGTGCTCGCCCTGACCGGTGGGCTGCGGCTGTGGCACCTCGGCGCCGCGGCGTTCGTGTTCGGCGCCGGCGTCGGCTTCTTCTACCCGGCCTACTCGGCCGCCCTGCCCCGGGTGCTGCCCGCCCGGCAGCTGCTCGCCGCCAACGGGGTGGAGGGCACGGCACGCCCGCTGCTGCAGCAGGCGGCCGGCCCCGCGGTGGCCGGCGTGCTCATCGGGCTCCTGGCTCCCGGCGGGGCGGTCGCCCTGATCGCCGCGTGCCACCTCGCGGCACTCGTGCTGCTGCTGCGCCTGCACGTGCCCGAGCGGGAGGCGCTGCCCGTGACGGGCCCGGCGGCCCGGGCGCCGCTCGCGGACCCGGCCGTGGCCTCGGCGGCGGAGCCGGTCGTGGCATCGGGTGCGGAGTCGGCGGCGGAGCCGGTCGTCGGCTCGGCGCGGGACGCGCAGGCTCCCGCAGGGGCGGCGGGGCCGTCCGGGGGCGTGTTCGCGTCCGTGCGGCGCGACCTCATGGAGGGCGTGCGCTATACCGTGCACACGCCGTGGCTGCTGTGGACCCTGCTGTGGGCGGTGTGCGCGGTCTTCCTGCTGCTGGGGCCCCTGGAGGTGCTCGTCCCCTTCCTCGTGCGGGACCGGCTGGGCGGGGACGCCGCCACCTTCGGTTACCTGCTGGCGTGCTACGGCGGGGCCAGCGCGCTGGCCTCGCTGGTGGTGGCCTCGTTGCCCCTGCCCCGGCGCTACCTCAGCTGGATGATCGGGCTCTGGGGGCTCGGGACGCTGCCGTTCGGCCTGGTGGCTACCACGGAGTCGTTCTGGGTCATGGCGCTGTGCCTCGCGTGCGTCGGCGCCGGGGACGGCGCGGGCATGGTGCTGTGGGGGACGCTCCTGCAGCGCCGGGTTCCGCGGCACATGCTCGGGCGGGTCTCGAGCCTCGACTTCTTCGTCTCCATCGCCCTCATGCCGGTGTCGATGGCGATCGCGGGGCCCGTCGCGCAGGTCGTGCCGCTGCCGGTGATCTTCTGGACCGTGGCCGTGCTGACCCCCGTGCTGGGGTTCGTGGCACTGTGGGCCGGCCGGATGCGCCAGGACGAGCTGGCGCATCCCCTGGCGGGCTGAGACGCCCGGGCCGCTGTGGCCGCCGTCGTCGGACCGACCCTCCGCCGCCGGACCGGCTCCGCCCGGGGCGCGGGCGCACCCGCCGGCGCCCCGGGACGACCCGGGCGGGACGACCCCGCCGGGGCCGGGTCAGTAGGCCTTCACGCGCTGCTCGACGAGCAGGTGGATCAGGGCGAAGGTGCCGTCCTCGTCGATCGCCGTCAGGGCGGACTCGAGCGCGCCGGGGATCTCGGCCTCGTGCTCGACGCGCACCCCGTAGCCGCCGAAGGCCTGGGCCATGAGCGCGAAGTCCGGGTTCTTGAGCTGGGTGCCCGAGACCCGGTCCGGGTAGTCGCGCTCCTGGTGGGTGCGGATCGTGCCGTACTCCTGGTTGTCCATCACGATCACCAGCGGGGTGGCCCCGTACTGGGCGGCGGTGGCCAGTTCCTGGCCGTTCATCAGGAACTCCCCGTCCCCGGCGATGGTCACCACCCGCCGGCCGGGGTAGCGCAGCGAGGCGGCCACCGCCGAGGGCACCGAGTAGCCCATCGAGCCGTTGCGCGCGGAGATCATCGAGGCGTACCCGCGGGTGGGGAAGTACCGGTGGGCGAAGTTGGTGTGCTCCCCGGCCCCGAAGGTCACCATCGCATCGGCCGGCAGACCGGCCACCAGGTGGGCCATCAGCGTGTCCATCCGCGCCGGTGCCTGGCCCGGGGTCCGGTCGGTGACCATCGGGGCGGGGGCGGAGAACTCCACCTGCTTGGCCCGCAGCCGGGCCGTCCACTCCTTCCAGACCGGTTTGGCCGGCAGGTCGATGCGCACCAGGTCGCGCACGAACACGTCCGGCTTCGCCACGATCTGGTAGGACACCGGCCCGGAGCGCCCGCGCAGGGACGGGTCGATGGTGACCAGGAAGTTCTTCTTCGCCCAGTCCTGGCGGACCAGGAACCCGTTGGTGATCACATCGCCCGGGACGGTGCCGACGAAGACCAGCAGGTCGGTCTCCTCCAGCATCTCGAAGGTGGCCTGCGGACGGCCGTAGCCGATCGGGCCCACGTAGGAGGGGGAGTCGAAGCCCACGGTGCCCTCGGTGCGCCACTCGGCCGCGGCCGGCAGGTGGTGCTCCTCCAGCCAGGTGGTCAGGCCCGCCGCGCCGGTGTGGGTCCAGTCGTTGCCGCCGGTGACGAACAGCGGCTTCTCGGCCGCCGAGAGCGCATCACGCAGCGCCTTCCAGTCGTTGACCGTCATCCCGCCGTGGGCCACCGGGATCGGCGGGTGCAGGGTGGGGTCGATCTGCGTGCGGATGATGTCCTCGGGCAGGCCCACCACCACCGGCCCGGGACGGCCCGAGGCGGCGGCGAACATCGCCTCGGCCACGATCTCGGAGGCCCGCTCGGCGTGGTCCAGGACCATCACCCGCTTGGCCCCGGAGTCGAACCAGGCGTGCGGGTCGAACTCCTGGAAGGCCTCCTTGTCCCGGTGCTCGAAGGGGATCAGCCCCACGAACAGCACCATCGGGGTGGAGTCCTGCCAGGAGGTGTGCAGTCCCACGTGGGCGTTGGCCGCCCCGGGCCCGCGGGTCACCATCGCCACCCCCGGCACCGGGTTCATCTTCCCGTCGGCCTCGGCCATGTACGCCGCCCCGCCCTCGTGGCGGCACACCACCGTGGCGATCGGGGAGTCGTGCAGCCCGTCGAGCACGTCGAGATAGGACTCCCCCGGGACCACGTAGGTGCGTTCCACCCCGTGCGCCACGAGCGTGTCCACGATCACGTGGCCCGCCGACTTCCGGGCAGTGGTCTCAGCAGGGGATGCGGGATCCGCAGTGGTCTGGGTCAACGTGGTTCCTTTTCGCCGTTGAAAATGGAGCGGTGCGACTGGGCGGAGCGGGGCCCATTCCGGGGGCCCGGGCCGCACACAGCTGTCCCGAAAATACCCGAAGTCGGCGGCGATTCGTGTCCTGACGGTCACCGAGGGGTAACGAAGAGCGCACGGCCCTGGTCCGGCGCCGTGCGGCGGAACGCCTCGAGAGGGGCCACGGTCGCCGGGAACGACGGCGGTCCGCCTCCCCGGAAGGGGAGGCGGACCGCCGTCGTCCGCGGAGCTGCGGGGCCGGCTCAGTCCTGCATGTCCTCCAGCTCGATGCCGGTGGTCTCCCGGACCATCTTGAGCGTGAAGAGCAGGGAGACCAGCGCGAAGAACGTGTAGAGCCCGTAGGCGACGCCCAGCGAGAAGGCGGCCAGCGCCGGGAAGGTCACGGTGACCAGCCAGTTGGCGATCCACTGCACGAAGCCGGCCACCGCCAGCGCGGCGCCGCGGATGCGGTTCGGGAACATCTCGCCGAGCAGCACCCACATCATGGGACCCCAGGAGACGCCGAAGAAGATCACAAACAGGTTGGCGGCCACGAGCGCCACCGGGCCCGCGGTGGGGCCGAGCACGGGCGAGCCGTCCACGACGTCGGCGGTGGCGAAGAGCACGGAGAGGGTGCCGAGGGACAGGGCCATTCCGGTCGAGCCGATGAGCAGCAGCCGGCGGCGGCCCACCCGCTCCACGAGGGCGATCGCCACGATGGTGACGGCCACGTTGGTGACCGACGTGATCACCGTGATGGTGAAGGAGTCCGCCTCGGTGAAGCCCACGGACTGCCACAGCACGTTGGAGTAGTAGAAGATCACGTTGATGCCCACGAACTGCTGCAGCGCGGCCAGGCCGATGCCGACCCACACGATGGGCTTCAGACCGGCCATGCGGCCCTTGAGGTCGGACAGCCGCGGCTTGTGCTCGCTGCGGAGGGACTCCTTGATCAGGCGGACGCGCTCGGTCGCCGACGCGGATCCCTGCAGATTGGCCAGCACGGCCTGGGCCTCGTCGGAACGGCCGTCCTCCACCAGGTAGCGGGGGGACTCGGGGATCGTGAACGCGCCGATCAGGTAGGCGAGCGCCGGGACGGCCTCGGCCATGAACATCCAGCGCCAGGCCTCGAGCCCCCACCACAGTTCCTGGGTGGAGCCGCCGGCCAGGGCGGCGAGCCAGGCGTCCACGGCGAGGGAGACGAAGATGCCGAGCACGATGCCCATCTGCTGCAGCGAGCCCAGGCGTCCGCGCACGGCGGCCGGGGCGATCTCGGCGATGTAGGCCGGGGCGATGATGGAGGCCACGCCTACGCCGACACCACCGACGATGCGCCAGAAGATCAGCCAGCCGAAGCTGTCGACCACGCCACAGCCGATCGCGCTGACGAGGAAGAGCACCGCGGCGATCTTCATGACCGGAACACGGCCCAGCTGGTCGGCGATCCGTCCGCCGAAGAAGGCGCCGGCGGCCGCGCCGAGCAGCGCCGAGGCCACGGCGAACCCGAGCGGGCCGGGGCTGACCCCGAACTCCTCCTGGATGGCGGAGACCGCGCCGTTGATGACGGCGGAGTCGTAGCCGAAGAGGAAGCCGCCGAAGGCGGCGATGATGCTGATCCTGAGGACGGCCGAGGTGTTGGGATGCTCCGCCACCGTCGGGGTCGTTGCGTCTTGACTCATCGAACAGCTCCCTTGCTGGTGTGAGATCGGCGGGGTCCGGCGTGCCGGCCGGCCTCCGCGCCCCGGGACGGACGCACCGGCCGACGTCGAGGGGATCTTGTGGTCCGGTCCACAGTAGAACTCGGCGCACTGGATGTCCATTAGTTGAACACGATGGACGCGCCGCCCTCCTCAGCGGGTCGGCCCGGCCCCGGCCGGCAGCTCCGCGTGCTGCAGGGCCAGGATGACGGCGCCCGCCACATGGGCCTGGATGCCGAGCCGGGCGGCCTCGATCCGCAGGTCCTGCACGCTGCCGCGGACCCCGTAGCGGGAGACGATCTCGCGCAGCGGGTCGAGCAGCAGGTCCCCGGCGCGGGAGATCTCCCCGCCGATGACCACCAGCTCCGGGTTGATGATGTTGCACAGGTTGGCCACGCTGGTGCCCAGCATCCGTCCCGTGTCGCCGATGACCCGGGCGCAGCCGACGTCCCCGGCGGCCGCGGCGGCCACGAGGTCGGGGATCGTGAGGTCCGGGCCGTGCGTGTCGGTCAGCAGCCGCGTGGTCTCCTCCGAGGAGACGTAGGTCTCGAGACAGCCACGGTTGCCGCACCGGCACACCCGGCCCCGCTCGTCGACGGTCGAGTGGCCGATCTCGCCCGCCGACCCCGTGGCGCCGCGGAAGAGGGTGCCGTTGAGGATGAGGCCGGAACCCACCCCGTGGCCGATCTTGATGTAGGCCATGTTGCGCGCCCCGCGCCCCGCGCCCCACGCGTGCTCGCCCAGCGCACCCGCGTTCGCGTCGTTCTCGACCACCACGGGCAGGCCCAGCCGCCGGCCGGCCTCCTCGCGCACGTCGATCCCGCTCCAGGCGGGCAGGATCGCGCTCGCGCTGATCAGTCGGCCGTCCAGGTCGACGGGGGCCGGCAGGGTGAGGCCCGCGGCGAGCAGCTCCGGGCGGGCGGTGCCGAGGCCGTCCAGCAGGTCGTCGAGGGCCCGCCCCGCGAGCTCCAGGTCGTCGGCGAAGCGGTGCCCTGCGGGCAGGTCGTGGCGCCGCTGGGCGAGGATCCGCTGGTTGAGGTCGGCGACCGCGACGGTGAGGTGCCGGTTCCCCACGTCGATGCCCACCACGTGGCCGGCCGAGCCGCTGAAGCTGATCAGCTGACCGCGGCGGCCCGCGTTGTCGGCCTCCATGACCAGCAGTCCGGCGCCGATCAGCTCGTGCACGATGTTGGAGACCGTCGACGGCGCCAGGGCGGTGCGCCGGGAGATCTGAGCCTGCGTCAGGTGGCCGTTGCGGCGCACGGTGTCGAGCACGCGGCGCTGGTTGGCGTTGCGCAGGGACGTCTGCGAGCCGGGCTTGGCGCGGGGCTCAGCGGACTCGGACATCGTCGTCCTCTTTCGCCGGTGAACATGTGACGATGAGTGATTCTACTCACCATTCATAGGTTGAAGACAGGGGTCGGCCTTCGCCCGCGGACCGCACCGGTGGCACTCCGCGGGCCGGTCGCCGGCGGCGGCGCGCCGGGATCCGCTGCTCAGCGGTCGGCGGAATTCGCGATCAGGGCCCTCGTGAGGGCGACCTGCTCGCGGGACGCCGCCACGAAGTGCTCGTCGCGGGTGACCACCGTGGGCACGGTGGCGTTGCCGTCGTTGAGGGACTCGACGAACGCCTGGGCGTCGCGGTCCTCCCAGATGTTCGTCCACGTGGCGCGGTCGGCGTCCTCCGCGAGACCGCGCTCCAGCATGCTGCAGAACGGGCAGCCGGGCCGCCAGTAGATCGCGACCCCTCCCTCCGCCACGTGCTGCACGGCCTCGGCGTGGGAGACGGCCTGTCGGGCGCGGCGGGACGGGTCCTTCTTGAACACGGGTGCTCCATCGTCGGTCGGGTGGTGCGGGGCCTGGTTGACCGATCAGTCTAGTGCGGCTCCCGGAGCACGTCATTGTCCCCTGAGTGGGGGACGCCCGGGCCGGCACTGATGGCCCGCCCTGCACCGGGGGGCAGTCGACGACACAACCCACGGGCATTGTTCGGCGTGGGGATCTACCGTCCGTTCCACGTGAAACGAGTGAGCCGCCGCTCCATCACCTCGAGAAGGTTGCGCCGCCCCTGGACGAGCGACGTCCTGACACCTGGCGTCGTGCCGGCGTGCCGGCACCGCTTGTCCCCCGAACAGCTTCATGATTTGTCATTCTCTGGGTCCGGACGGCGAAATCTTTGCGAAGCCCCTGGTCACAGGCCCGCTCGGCCATCGAGCCCACGTGGTGTATGTCATGGTGGGCACCATGGCATTCCCGGCACAGCACTCTTCCCCCCGGCCGGCCCGCTCCACCTGGTCCCTGCCCCAGCTGCACCAGTGGGTGGTCGTCCCCTTCATCGTCGTGCTCGCCACGGCGACGGTGGGACGGCTCCTGGTGTACTCGCCGGGGATCGCGGCTCGGGAGACCGAGGTCCTCCAGCGGCTCGACGTCGCACGCTCCGGCGTGCTCGACCTGGGGGCACTCGCCCTGCACCACGCCTTCTCCACCCCCGGGGCGTTCGCCGTCATCGTCGCCCTCACCGCCTGGCTCGCCCGCAGCCGGCGGCGCCCCTGGGACGCCGCCGGGTTCGCCGTCACCGCGCTCTGCGGCTGGGGCGCGGTCGCCGTGGCCAAGGTGGCGGTCGGGCGGTCCCGCCCGGACGCGGCGACGCTCACCGAGCCGCTCGTCCTGGTGGACGGCATCACGTCCTTCCCCTCGGGGCACACCGGCGCCGCCCTGGCGATCGCGGCGGCCTTCTGCCTCGCGGTGCGCCGGTCCGGGCGGGCACCGGCGGTCCTGGCCACGGGCGTGGGGGTCGCCGCCCTGGTCGGCGTCTCCCGGCTCTACCTGGGCGTGCACTACCCGCTCGACGTCCTCGCCTCGTTCCCCGTGGCGTGGGCCGGGCTCGCCGTGGGCTGCGGGCTGGCCAACCTGCTCGTCCCCGCGCTGGCCTTCGGGTTCGGCTGGCAGCAGGAGGGCGCCGAGTGGGACGCCGTCGAGCAGGCGCCGGAGGAGGAGCCGGCGCCCGAGGAGGAGGCGCGTCCGGTGACGAACCGGATCCCCGTCGTCGCCCGCCGCTCCGGCCACCACGCCGCCTGAGCGGACGACGCGGGGCGCCGCCGGTTCAGGCTCGATCCGCCGGTGGGCGGGCCACCAGATGGCCCGCCCGATGTCGTAGGTCAGGGCGGGCACCAGCAGCGAGCGGACGACCAGCGCGTCCAGCAGCACCCCGAACGCCACGATGAACGCCAGCTGCACCAGGAACATGATCGGGATGACGGCCAGGGCCGCGAACGTCGCCGCCAGCACGATCCCGGCGGAGGTGATCACCCCGCCCGTGAGGGTCAGTCCCCGCAGGATGCCGGCCCGCGTGCCGTGGGCCAGGGACTCCTCCCGCACCCGGGACATCAGGAAGATGTTGTAGTCGATGCCCAGGGCCACGAGGAACACGAAGCCGAACAGCGGCACCGAGGGGTCGGCGCCGGGCAACCCCAGGACGTGCTCGAACACCAGCGCGGAGACGCCCAGGGCGGAGAAGAACGAGATCACGGTCGTGAGGATCAGCAGTACGGGCGCAAGGACCGAGCGCAGCAGGAGCATGAGGATCAGGGTGATCACCACGAGGATCACCGGGATGATCAGCGTGCGGTCGGCGATCGAGGTCTCGTTGGTGTCGAGGTTCGTCGCGGTGGTCCCGCCCACCAGGATCTCCTCGTCCACCGCGGAGAGGTTCTCCCGCAGCTCGCGGACGGTCTGCTCGGCGGCAGGGGAGTCTGCGGCGTCGGACAGGGTCGCCTGCAGCTGGTACAGGCCCTCCGCCTCGGTCGGCTGCACGCCGGCGAACGGGCCGGCCGGCGGGGGCGCGTCCTCCCCCAGGGGGAGGATCCCGGAGGGCGAGTCGTTGGCGACGGCGGCCACGTCGGCGACGCCCTCGGTGTCCTCGACCGCCGCGACCGCGGCGTCCAGGGACCCGGTGGGCACCAGCACGACCGCCGGGCTGCCGGAGCCGCCGGGGAAGTGCTCCGCGAGGGCCTCCTGGCCGTCCCGGGCCTGGGACTCCCCGAGCACGAGCTCGCTCTGCTCCACGCCCGTGGCCTGGAACTGGGTGCTGAACCCGGCCAGCACCAGCAGCACCGCCGTGGTCACGACCCAGATCGCCCGCGGGGCGCGGGCCACGAAACGGGCCACGGACGCCCAGGCGCCCCGGCCCTCCACGGTGGGGCGGTGGCCGGTCCCGTGGCCGACCACGCGCACGCGCTCGGTCCCGGAGGCGTCGAAGCGGGGCCGGAACGGCCAGAAGGCGCCGCGGCCGGTGGCGTAGAGCACCGCGGGCAGGAAGCTCAGGGCCGCCAGGATCGACATCACGATGCCGACCGAGGCCACCGGGCCGAGTGCCTGGTTGGAGGCGAGGTCGGACAGCAGCAGGCACAGCAGACCGGCGATGACCGTGGCGCCGGAGGCGACGATCGGCTCCACGGACCCCTTGAGCGCCGCCCGCGTCGCCTCGGCCCGGCCGCGGTGGTGCAGCAGGGCGTCGCGGTAGCGGGCCGTGTACAGCAGGGAGTAGTCGGTGGCCGCACCCACCACGAGGATGAACAGGATGCCCTGGACCTGGCCGCTGATGGTCACGAGGTCGTTGGCGGCCAGCCAGTAGACGACCAGGATCGCGGCGCTCAGGGCGAAGACCGACGTCAGGAGGACGAGGACGGGCAGGACCGGGGAGCGGTAGACCACCAGCAGGATCACGAAGACCACGGCCAGCGCCACGCCCAGCAGCAGCCCGTCGATGCCCTCGAAGCCGGCCACGAGGTCCGCGGTGAACCCGGCGGGACCGGTGACGTAGGCCTGCAGCCCCTCCGGGCGGTCCTGCGCGAACCGGTCCGAGAGCGCCTCCACGTCCTCAACCACCTCACCGTCCGGCAGCGGCACCACGACCTGGAGGGCCTCGCCGTCCTCGGACGGAATGGGCGGGGAGAGGCGTCCTTCGACCGGTCCGCCGTCCTGCACGGAGGCGACGGTCTCCTCCGCCCACGCGCGGTCCGCCGGCTCCAGGCCGCCCTCCCGCACGAGGAGAACGATCGCGGGGATCGCGTCCGAGTCCCGGAACTCGCCCTGCAGGTCCGTGACGCGGGTGGACTCGGTGGACTCGGGCAGGAAGCTGGACTGGTCGTTCGTGGAGACCTCGGAGATCTTGCCGAAGTACGGCCCGCCGACGCCGGCCACGGCCAGCCACCCCACGATGAGCAGCGCCGGCAGGAGCACGCGCAGCAGGGTGGCCCAGCGGGAACGACGCGGCGGCCGGGTGTCGCCGGACCAGGGGGCGGGGCGGGGCCTGGTGGGGGCGGAGGAGGGCATGGCGGGCCTTTCGAAAGCGGCGGAGCGGTCCGACGCGGGACGGGCCGGTCCGGCGGCCGGCGGCACCGGACCGGTCCGAACC